>JABGTQ010000303.1 GCA_018647025.1 Nitrospina sp.
AACTCCGCTTCATAGTCAGGCACCCTAAATGATTTACCTACAAGTGCGGCAACTTCCCTAGCAACTCCAAGATAACTAAGACAATACCCTCTATTAGGAGTCACATTCAGCTCCAGCACTTCGGATTTTGTCCCATCACTTAATTCTACTGTTTCCTCTGTTTCGATTTCAAGACCAGCCATCGTGAGTAGATGTCCTAGTTTTTCAGCGCTAAGGTCGACGTCAACGTATTCTCTTAACCAGTCAAGTTGAATTTTCATGTGGTATTTTAAGTTTACTAATCTATAGCAATTAAATGTCTGTCGTATCAAAACAAGTTAGAGATTATATGAGAAGTGTAGGCAAAAATCAAAATCACTTCACTCGTCAACCTACCAATCTAAATCAAAAACACAATCTTTACTTTTAGCAGATCCCAGTAGAAACTTCTTTCACTTGTCGGTTCTTTTTCAGTTTCGACAATACAGCAGCTTCCAAGCTAAAATATAACTTATTGATTTTCTTTTACGATGTTGCACAGATAATTGACTTTTTAAGAGTGCTATAATTTATATGTTTTTTTATCTAATCTAAAGAAGTCTTAAACTTTCCATCTTCACTTCTTCAATAATATTTAAAAAATTTTACCACCTAGTAGTTTATGAAACTGTCTAAAGATAGCATCTTAAAAAAAATCAAAAAAAAAGCTGTGCGACCAATGAAGGTTTCTGAGTTGGCGCTAGCTCTGGGAATCACCGAGGTTCAACGACGGGATTTTCGCAATCAAATTAAACTTATGGCAGAAGAAGGTACCTTAGTCCGCTTAAGAGGTGGTCGCTACGGCCTCCCTGACAAAATGAACTTGATAACAGGTATTTTAAATGGCCATCCAAATGGTTATGGGTTTTTGACACCAGAAAAAAATGATCAAGGAGGCGATATATATATTAGCCCAAAACACACGGCTGGTGCTATGCATAAAGATAAGGTAATCGCACGCCTCGAATCAAATAACAGGTCAGGACGTCCTGAAGGTCGAATTATGCGGATTTTAGAGAGATCAACAACTTCTTTGGTAGGTTTATTCGAACCCCTAGATGGGAACGGATGGGTCATACCGATGGATAATAAATTTTCTCATGATATTTTTGTTTCAAGCAAGCATAAACTCGGTGCCAAAACCGGACAAATCGTTGTCGTTGAGATTACTTCCTATCCAGAAAAACACCAACCACCCACGGGAAAAGTCACGGAAGTTCTTGGATATTCCAATGACCCAAAAGTAGAGTTAAGTTCAATTTTTCGCAAACTAGGAACACGTTTTGAGTTCCCGCTTAATGTTGTGGAACAAGCTAAAAAAATAACATCACGCATCAACAACAAAGATTTAAATAATCGAAAAGACTTAACAGACTGGACTATTTTTACAATCGATGGGGAAACTGCAAAAGACTTTGATGATGCCATCTCTCTAGATGTAACAGACATAGGGTTTAGATTAGGCGTTCATATTGCTGATGTGAGTCACTATGTAAAGAAAAACTCCTATCTAGATAAGGAAGCCCTTGAACGCGGAACAAGTATTTACTTCCCCGGTGATGTCATACCTATGCTCCCCTTCGAATTATCAAATAATATCTGCAGCCTAAAACCAAATGTAAAACGATTAACACTGACAGCGCTTATTGACTTCAATCGAAAAGGCGAGGTGATTCATTCCGATTTTTTTACATCTGTTATAAAAAGTTGTACCCGGTTTACCTATAACGAAGTAGCTTCCCTGCTTAAAAATGATGCCACAGAAAATAAACATAGCGAGGTTGTAGATATTTTACATAATATGCACCGGCTTAGTAAAATTCTTCGCAAACAAAGATTTAAATCCGGCAGCGTGGATTTTCATGTCCCGGAACCAGAGATTCACATGAACTCAAAAGGGACTATTGAAAAAATAACTAAAGCACAGCACAACGAAGCCCATGAATTGATAGAAGAGTTCATGCTTGTGGCTAACCAGGTGGTAGCTCGCCACTTATTCGACAAAAAACTTCCTTTTATTCATCGGGTTCACGAATCACCTGATGAAAAAAAAATTGCCGCATTTCAGGAGTTTGTTGCCGGGTTTGGCCTTCGCCTGAATTCCCCAAGCAATGTCAGTTCCACTGACCTCCAAAATATTCTTAAAAGAGTCCGCGGTCGACCAGAGGAAAGAGTAGTCAACACGCTATTGCTAAGAACTATGAAAAAAGCTCAGTATTCGGGAAAAGACCCCGGTCACTTCTGTTTAGGATTCAAACACTACACTCATTTCACATC
>JABGTQ010000047.1 GCA_018647025.1 Nitrospina sp.
AGAAAAGGCAACCTATTGCTATCGAGAAAATAGATTTAAGTACGTTTGCAGAGGTAAAAGATAAAGACAATGAACTTAGCGATCAGGCAAGATCAAACAGGTTTCTGGTTGCTCCTAGCGAACTAATAGGTGCAATAAAAAATGCAGGGCACAGAGAAGGCATTCCTGTTATAGAGGTCAACCCTGCTAACACATCGAAAACTTGCAGTGAGTGTGGTGCGGTTAACAAAGAATTGGGTGCCGAATCAAACTGGACTTGTCCAAGTTGTAATGCAGAACATGACAGGGATCAAAATGCGGCTATTAATATTGCTAGGAGGGCAGAGGAAAAACTGAAAAAAACGGATGAAAACACTAAGTGACAGGGTAGTTTTGAGCAGTTTTTTTATGCTAAAACGGGTAGAATTCATTTTAGTTCAAAAGTTTACAATGTATCTATTGTAAGACCCTGTCGGATGGGGTGTGATCCGAACGTGAATAATATTATTAGTATCACATTGTTTATTGTAAGACCCTGTCGGATGGGGTGTGATCCGAACCCTAATTATCGTAGTCAGGTTAAACACTATATTGTAAGACCCTGTCGGATGGGGTGTGATCCGAACTTAGACCTGTACAGAGCGCAATCGTTATGTGGTGAACCAGAACTATTAACCTGTACGAATAATTTCTATCATTTCAGCTTCAACTCCAATAACGGGCGGTTTGTATTCAGTATGATAGCTGGATACGTTGCTGGAGATGAAGACACTATTTCCGTTTCATACGGCAAGTGCGATAAGTTTTAACTCCCATCCTGTAAAACTACCGGGAAGCAATAAAAATAAATGGGGGCTTTTCCAACGCATTGACTTCACTATGAAATAAAATAAATATTAGGCTTATACAGACAGGCGCTTTAACTAGAATAAAAAGAGAACTCATCTTGTACCTCGTAACATTTCTCCCAACTCTCGATTGATCGAGTCATCTGTTTAATCTCAACTCATTTTTTTTCGAGCACAGGATTTTGAACAATATTTGACTTGGCTCCATACTTTTTTCCATTTTTTTCGCCAACTGAATGGTCTTTGACACACTTGACATATCTTGGTTGGCAAGTCAGCTTTCTTAATCATATATAGATTTTAAAAAATGCTTGCTATCATCGGCAATCGCTTGCTTTTTATCTTCACCCATACGTTCATATATTTTGTACATCATACCGGTGCGATGATTTGATTCTAACTTATCTCGGTTACGAACTAGAAAGTCCCAATATAAATAATTGAATGGACACGCATCTTTTCCATTTTTCTTACTCACTTTATAATTACAATTCTTACAGTAATCTGACATTTTATTAATATAACTTCCGCCAGCTGCATAAGGTTTGCTTGCAAGATAACCACCATCTGCAAAGAGAATCATGCCAGAGACATTCGGAAGCTCAACCCATTCATATGCATCTGCGTATACAATCAAAAACCACTCATTAACCTGAGCCGTATCAAGCCCGGCTATAAGAGCAAAATTGCCCAATATCATAAGACGTTGTATATGGTGTGCATAAGCATTTTTCTTTGTCTCTAAAACACATTGACGTAAACAATTCATTTCTGTGTCTGCTGTCCAGTAAAATTCTGGAAGATTACGTTTGGCCTTAAAAAAGTTTTTCTTTGCATACTCAGGCATCTTTAGCCAATAAACACCACGAACAAACTCCCTCCACCCAATAATCTGGCGGATAAAACCTTCAACCGCATTAAGTGGTGCTTTTCCAGTTTGATAAGCTTTCTCAGCAGCTCTTACACATTCTAGTGGCAAAAGTAAACCACAATTCAGATAAAAACTAATATGCGAATGATACATCCATGGTTCTCCTTCGATCATCGCATCCTGGTAATCACCAAAGTTAGGTAAACGTTGTGTTAAAAATAAATCAAGCGCTTCTAGTGCCTGCAAACGTGTAACGCCAAAATAAAATGGTTCCAAATCGCCAAAATGATCCGGAAAGTATTCAGCAACCAGTGACATAACATCAAGCGTAATATCATCAGGGTGATTATGGTAGGGATCAGGAATGAGAAGGTTTTCTTTGGGTGGTTTGCGATTTTTAAGGTCGTAATTCCACTGACCACCTATGGGCTGATTACCATTCATCAACACATTATATTTTTTACGCATTTCTCGGTAGAAATACTCCATCCGCAATTGCTTGCGAGGTTTAGTCCAAATCAAAAATTCTTCAGTAGAACATAGAAATCGATCATCCTCCCTAATTTCTATTGAGATTGAAAAATCAGTTGCCCAGCTTTTTATACCCTCTTTTACTCGATATTCTCCCGGTTGTGTAACGACAATCTTGTCGAATTTTTCCTGTTTTAGGGCGCGTGTAATTTCATTTTTCAAAAACCCTGAATTTTGCTTATCTTCGAGCTTTGTATATGAAACCCTATATCCACTCTCATGAAGTTCCCTTGCAAAGTGACGCATAGCAGAAAATAAAAAAGCGATTTTCTTTTTATGATGCTTAACATAGATCGCTTCATTCAAAACTTCGCAGATAAGAATAGTATCTTCTGATTTAATACAACCTTTTAAGCTTGAAATATCTTTTGAAAGTTGGTCACCCAAAATGATTCGTAGAGTTTTAATATTAGAAAACCTTCTTTTTAGGAATATGAGGAAATATTAGAGGAACATCAGCGGCAATAATTATTATACTTATTTCGACAACAACTCTCACCACTCGCAACCAGTTTCTGCCATATTGTTGGATGTATCTACCGTCTAAATCTTGAGGTGACACCTTCAAAAGATTTTTGTTAGTAGTGCCTAAAAATAAAAAAACATTTAATAACCGCTACCACTATATGAAGGCATATAATTTGGAGAGGAGATAGTATCCGATCCTTCTATTTTGTGTTTTTTAGGTTTTGTAAGATTGCAAGGTATTTTTGGGTTGTTATCGCAATTATATTCAACAAGAATTTTGGACTCTGATATTTTTTTATTATTGGGAGAAAGCTTCAAGGCCCATTGAAAATGTCTTGCTGCCTCGAGGTGTTTTCCAAGCTGATGTAA
>JABGTQ010000304.1 GCA_018647025.1 Nitrospina sp.
AGCTTCATAGTAGGCATCGTGGCAACTTCCATTACATTTCACGGCCCCGACATAAGAAGGTTTTTTAGGTATTTTCTTTTTTTTCTTCTTTGCGTCAGCGCTTTCTGCGCCCCCCATAATAATCGCTATGGATAGAATAAAAAAACTCACTATTTTTAGGGTCTTACCCATTGTCATCTCCAGATATTGTCTTTTGGTTTTATAAAACCTCTTCAATCAGTGACCAAAAGGTTAATATATATTTAGTACATGGTCAATAGTAATCACGGTCATTCAACAATCAAGCTCTAAATCAAAAATAAAAAATTTCTTAGTCTATTAACCCACTGTTTCTCCTAAGAAATGTATAATCTACACTCACAAAATATCCATCATAGAAAAACCAAAAGCTCACATAATTATTAACTTCAGGGAGTTGGAAACAAAGCACCAACAATTAATAAGCCTGATATATAAACCAAATGACTATGCCTGTATCACTCAAGCTTAAGAGTTTCGACTTTGAACTTCCCGAGTCATTGATAGCTCAAAAACCGTTAGATATTAGAGACCAATCGAAACTCATGGTTATTGACAGGAAATCTGGTTCTATAAAACATAAGAAGTTCACCGACCTTCCCTATATAATTCCAACTCAATCTTTAATGGTTTTTAACAATACAAGGGTAATTCCTTCAAAGTTAAATGGCTGTCAAGTTAAGAATAGGCGCCCTATAGAGATTCTTCTTGTGAGAGAAACTGTCAATCAAAACCAATGGGAAGCCCTGATTAAAGGCTTAAAAAAAATAAAACTCGGGACAGAAATAGAATTTGGAAATGGAAAACTTAAAGCGGTTCTAACCGGTCGGCATGAAAACAAAGCTATTCTTAAACTTAAATATAACGGAAAACTTGAGGATATTTTAAACAAGATAGGGGAAATGCCATTACCCCCATATATTAAAAGAAAATCACCAAAAGATAAAAGTTTATCTCACCAAGACAAAGAAAAATACCAAACGATTTTTGCCAGTCTTCCTGGCGCAATAGCTGCACCAACTGCTGGATTGCATTTTACCCCACGCATCATCAAATCTCTCAATGAAAAAGGCATTGATACAGCGTACCTGACATTACATGTTGGCATAGGCACATTTCAACCAATACAAACTGAATCAATAAGCGAACATAAAATGCAGCCAGAACAATTCTATATTTCTGAAGAAACATCAAAGGCTTTGATCAAAGCAAAAATGGAACGTAAAAGAATAGTCGGAGTAGGTTCAACTGTTACTCGTGTTTTAGAATCTATTGAATTAGATAACCTTACACAATCAGGAACATCAGGTTGGACAGACCGTTTTATCTATCCAGGATGTAAATTCAAAGAAGTCAACCACCTTATAACCAACTTCCATTTGCCAAAATCCACACTATACTTACTAGTCTGCGCTTTTGCAGGCAAAAAAATTATTGAGAAAGCATACAAGGAAGCAGTAGTTAGGCAATACCGTTTTTTTAGCTATGGGGATGCTATGCTTATTATTTAACTTACATTTCTAAAAATACTCAACTTTAAAAAGATAAAATTTTTTCAATTTTCATCTTCATCATTAACTGCTTTCTTAAAATGTTTTCCTGACTTGAATCTAACTACCTTGCGTGCTGAAATCTCAGCTTCTTCACCAGTTTTGGGATTTCTACCAATACGTTTTGTCTTAGCTCGGACTTGAAATGTACCAAAGCGACGCAAAATTACTGCTTCACCATCCCCTAAAGCACCTTTAATCAAACCAATCACAGTTTCAACTGCTTCTTCCGCTTTAGACCTTGGCAGATCAGCATTGTCACATACTTGGTTAATGATATCTTGTTTGGTCATAAATAACTCCTCCCTCTGGCATAAAACCACAAAAATTAAAACTTTAATACGATTACTAAATTAACCATAGTATGCAAAAAAAGTAAAAGTACCTATCTAAAACTCCCAAATTTTAAAATCTTCAAAAACATATCAAAATAAATTTGATAAGCTTTTCATAAGCTTTCGGGTAATCTCAAAAAAACTTAAATAAAATTTTCAATAGAATACCAAATTAACTAGAAACATCAATACTTTATTAAAAAATTACTTATAAAGTTCTCTAAAGTACGATAAGCAAACGCTCAAAAATAGCTGTCAGGCATTAAAAAAAGGACTTTAACAAAATATCATAAAAAAAAATCAACACCTTTAAAG
>JABGTQ010000305.1 GCA_018647025.1 Nitrospina sp.
GATTGGTTCCGTGCTCTTAATTGACCCAGACTGCAATGAGTATATTTGCGTTAAAAGCGAAAACGTAGATTTTGAGTTCAAGTCTGAATCATCAATATAAAACCAAGTGTCCCTATAGAAGACTCGAACCGTGGCGCGCAATGGCTTCTCGTCTGAAGATCGAATCGTTAGTAATTCACCAGTAACCTCAAACCAATCGAAATCCTCCCCTTTGGCAGTTTTTGTCAGGGTAACCTTTCCTTTGAGTAAATCCCTCTTAGGAATTTCAATCGATTGCGATAAGTAAAACAACATACCAAGTAATGACCTTGGAACAATCCTTAGTTCTTTTCCCCTATTCATAATCACCGGAAAATGCTGTACCTGATCTGGTGTTGGGAAATGAGTTAAAATATATTGTTTTAAACTAGGAATAGAATTTATGCTACGAGCAAACTCCAGAGCGGGTTTAGAAGTTTTGGCGTCGTCTGAAACCTGCAGCAACATCTGTGGTTGCCCATTTGGTTCTTGATAAATAATACGCAGAGCATCTCGGTCATCTAGCTCCTGCAAATATTTTACAGATTGCAGAAATTCTTTATACTGGGGGGCAAGCTTAGGTGTTGGGCCTGAAGCACCTGGAGCATTTTCAAGTTGACCTAACATTTGAAAGCAAACTCTAAACACTCTTTCAACACTCCAACCGGACTGAAACAGAAGTGTTATCGTTTTAAGCGGCAATGTTGACATAATATTCTTTACAAACTTATCCCCCTGCAATGGTGTATAGCTAACGGTAGGACTCTCTTCGTAGGTGCTACTTGCTCCCAAATTAAAAATGTCCTTAACCATGCTTTCTAATTGTGCAGCAGCACTAACCTTGTTTTTCATCCTAAACTGAGATGCAACATTACTAACCTCTAAGAAAAAAGGGGTATCACGATATTTAAGTCTTACTAGGTTTAACAAAAGCTGCTCATCATTAGTTTTTTGAATAGCCATATTATATTTACTTCTCTCGCTTTTTAATGATACCGGGCCAAAATTCAAACACCCTATCGGCCCAAATAGTAAAAGTATGGTCAACAAAAAACAGATCATCCTGAAATTAACTGAAAATACTAAGTAGATCATTATTAGAGAAGTAATTATGTAAGAAGTAAGGTTGTTTTAAGCTTGATTATTAACATTTTTAAAAACTTCACCGTCAGCCATATGAACCGTTGATGTTGGAAAAGCACACTGGGCACCCTGCCCCTCTATTATCTCCAATACTTTCAGCAAAATATCTTGTTTGATTTGATGAAAGTCCACCCAGTTAGTGGTTTTAGTAAAAGTATAAATAAAAAAGTCCAGAGATGACGAAGCAAATGAATTAAAGTTGACTATTAATGTACTATTGGTATCAATTTCCGGGTGCGCCAAGAGCATCTCTCTAGTAAGTTCAATAATTTTCGCCATCTTTCCTGCATCATCATAACGAATACCTATAGTTTCCTTGATTCGGCGGTTGGACATTCTAGACGGATTTTCAAGTGAAATTTTGGAAAAAATTGAATTTGGTACGTATAGAGGCCGTTTATCGAAAGTCCTAATTCGTGTAACACGCCAACCAATTTGTTCGACTGTACCTTCTATTTTACGGTCTGGAGAGCGAATCCAATCACCAACAGAAAAAGGACGATCGGTATATATAAAAAACCCACCAAAAAAATTTGCTAATACATCTTGAGCAGCAAAGCCTACGGCAATTCCTCCCATACCACCAAAAGCCATCAGACCAGAAACACTTAGGCCTAACGTTTGAAGTAATGTTAATAGTCCAGTAATACCAACTACCATATAACCAAGCTTAGTCAATGCATGGATGGTCGTCTGATCAGAACCATTGGAATCCATCAAAAGGCTTGCTTCTGCCTTACTAATCAAACCAATAAAAAATAAAGCTATAGACAAAATGATACCAATTTCTCTTGCCGGATCAAAAAGCTCATAAAAAAGCATGTTCTTGGTGGCATCTTGGATAATATCAGCCATGTAAGAAAAAGCAGATATCCAAATAATGACGCTAATGGGCCTAGCCAAAGCTCCAAGAACAACGTCATCCCAAATAGTTTTGGTGTGCTCAGCCTTTATTTTAAAACTTGCTAATGTTTTTCGTTGAGACAAGTCCAGTAACAAAGCACCAAAAATAATCAGACACGATTCGATCAAATAAAAGGACTCTGCCTTCATTATAAAATCCAAAGAACTAACTAAAAGCTCCGTAAGATATTCAATCATTGGGGAGACACCTCAAATAAACGAATAATAAAAATCAAAGATAAAATTAACCAAAAAAAATCTAAAATTAAGGACTTAAAAGTTAATGATATTAGCATATTTAAAACCACCATCCATTTAGAAATAAAAGCTTGGTTCAATAACAGAAGAATGGCCAAAGGAGTTAAAACAAGTGTATAAAAAAAAACTATTCAATGCTAAGATTCAAATTTTTTCAGAAGGTTATATACACATAATATTACCATAGGAGCATACCTCAGAATGCCTCAATCAATTAAGTTATCTAGAGATAATTACCTACAACAAAAAGACCTAGCCATATTCCCTATTGACGAACTAGTTAACTTGTTCACGTCCATCCCAAAAATTAGCACTTTAAAAATTCTGAGAGGGTTCGATGAGAGCTACCTTTCAAAGTTTTTAGATGAAGTTCCTGAGCATTTATCAGATCAATGGAAAATGAGTTTGAAGCATAAACTCGGCTCTGTCGGAGAATTGATGCAACCTGCTCCGTTAGCTTTAAATGAAAATATAACTATTGA
>JABGTQ010000306.1 GCA_018647025.1 Nitrospina sp.
GTAAATAAAAGCAACTACATCGGCGTCTTGCTCAATTGAACCAGACTCTCGCAAATCAGAAAGCATAGGCCTTTTATCGGGACGACTTTCAACAGCCCTACTCAACTGCGATAGTGCCACTACTGGCACATTAATTTCTTTGGCCAAACTTTTAAGTCCTCGAGATATTTCAGAAACTTCTAGTTGCCGACTTTCAGTTTTTCCACGGCTTTGCATCAACTGCAGATAGTCGATGATAATAAGTCCTAAGGGTTGTTCAGCAGCAAGGCGTCTGGCTCTTGCCCGGACATCCAATAAAGACAGCGCACCGGAGTCATCAATAAACATTTTAGCATTGGCAAGCTTCTCACCCGCCTGGGATAACCGAGGCCAATCACTACTGGCTAAATAACCTGTTCGAAGTTTACTTGAATTAACTCTTGCTTCAGCGCATAACATTCTCATTCCAAGTTGCTCCTTGGACATCTCCAAACTAAACATTGCCGTTGCAATATTTGCATGCAAACATGCATAGCGGGCAATATCTAAGGCAAAGCTCGTTTTCCCCATACTTGGTCTAGCTGCAATGATTATCAAGTCGGAAGGTTGAAGCCCTGACGTTTTGCTATCAAAATCAGCAAAGCCTGTAGGGACGCCTGTTACCATACCAGGCTCACCAATAAGTTTTTCTATTATTTTAAAGTTTTCTTTAACAACTTCATTTAGCGAGAAAAAACTACGACGTGTTCTCTTTTCGGAAATCTCAAAAATTGATTTCTCAGCTAAGTCAAGTATTTCCTCAGCACTATCAGACTCGTTATAACTATTTGTAACGATTTCCGTTGCAGTAGTAATTAAGTCCCGCAATATTTTTTTATTACGGACAATTTTGGCATGATGAGCAACTGCGGTAGCAGTTGGAACAAAGTCTTCTAACTGACTTAGATAATTGATTCCACCTGCAGGTTCGAGTTCGTTACTTTGACGCATACGGTCAGCCAAACCCAGCATGTCAATCGGTTGGTTGACCTCAAACAGAGCCCGCATATTTCGAAAAACGGTTTGGTGGGAAACTTTATAGAAGTCATCTTCACTTAAGATTTCCAAAGCTTTAGATAAAGCATCTTCAGCCTTGAAACAAGCACCTATGACACTCTGCTCTGCTTCCAAATTATATGGCGGAAGCTTGTCCAATGAAATTTGGCTAACTGCTTGGGCCATATTCTGGACCTTTTAGTGATAAAAAAATAATTATGAATATTTTTCTTCTTTTGAAGGAGCTTTTTCTTTAGGAGCTTTTTCTTTAGGAGCTTCTTCTTTAGGAGCTTTAGGCGACTCTTTCGATTCCACTTTATCTTGAACTACGGAAACTTTTACTGCAACAGTAACTTCAGGGTGAAGCTTAACTGGCACCTCAAAATCTCCTAAAGATTTAATCGGATCCTTAAGTTGCAATTTTCTACGATCCAATTCTATACCTTGACTTCTAAGGTTTTCAGAAATTTCTTGGGTGGTCACAGCACCAAAAATTTTTCCACTATCACTTGTTTTTTTCTTAAACTTGCATATAACTTTAGCAATCTCTAGAGCCTGAGCTTCAGCAGTTACTTTAACCTTTTTAAGTCGACCCTGAATAATACTTTTTTGGTGATTAAACTGCTTCTGGTTTTTAGGTGTCGCCAAAATAGCTTGACCTTTAGGAATCAGAAAGTTTATTCCATAACCAGTTTTAACTTCAACCTGATCACCACAACTTCCTAAACCGTGAACATCTTCTTTGAGCAACAATTTCATAACCTTTATTCACTCCATCTAAGTTTAAGCCAAAATTAAATTATTTTTCATTCTGAATTTTGTTCCACAACCACTCTAACTTTCCTCAAATCCATCCATGCATCAAAAACTCCTAGCCCTATTGATGCTCCAACCAAAAGAGGTTGAATGATTATAACAAAAAAAATAAGAATCCAAAAAAACATTGGTACGTTTCTAGATTCTAAAAAATAAATAATAATTGCGAGACCTTGAAAAAAATAGGCGGCCAAAGTGACTAAAAGTAAATTTATCCCAATAATAGCAAAAATATTATCTGTTAGAAAAAAAAACGCGCTCGAACCGATCAAAAACCATATAACTTGATCTGGCAGAACCCAACCAGAAAAACGCATTTCGTTAAAGATATCATAACTATAAATGCGGCCCCATAAAAACCGAATAGAATAAAAATTAATCAAAGCAGTTATAAATGACCCAAAAAAGATAAATGCTGGGTAAGCTTGTGCCAACGATCCTGAAGCTTTAGAAGCGAAATCTTGCACCATCTTGAGTTCTTCAGGCTTATCACCCATTGCCTTAAGGGATTCTATTGACTGCGCGAAGTGCCCATCTATCTGCTTATGAAAGAACTCGATAAGCGTGGCCTCTCTATCAGTGAATACAAATACCAGTAAAGCGATGGAAAGTACTGCTGAACCCAGTGCGCTAAGCAAAACACACTTATCAAATGAAAACCTAAATCGAATAGCCTCAGCCATAAAACCTGCTAAAACTGCATATTCAGTGAAAAACAAGGCCGCCTGCTTCGGTCCCACCAGGCTATATAGTGCCACAAATATCAAGGCCAAAA
>JABGTQ010000048.1 GCA_018647025.1 Nitrospina sp.
CAGTTTCTTTGCCTACCGCCGAATTGCTAAATCAACAAAGCTATCTTCAAAAAAAACCTTCTCTTGAACGAAGTGAAGAAGTAAAAACCTACCTTAACTTTGTCGAGAGTGCTGGGGAAAATTTTTTTGGGCTGATTGAAAAAGGATGGGTTCGCTTTCGAGCATTAGTTGCAGCGTATAGAAAAAGTAACTAGTAAGATATTTTACCGTCAATTAGTTTTTTAAATACTCGCCTCCCATTAACTTAAAAAAACAGTTCAATCCTTAGGAGGAAAATTTAAACTACTCTTTCTTTAAAGTATTATTCAAATAAACTCTATAGAATATTTTTTTAAAATCACTCCATGTTGATAACACAGATTTCTGAAGTGAACCAGACCATCTTCTGACGCATCCAAATCATATCTTATTTTTTTTTCTAAATAGTCTTCTAGTACCTTGGTATCGACATTAGAAAGTATTTTATAGCCTTGAACAACTTCCTTAATTCTCCCACGCCCTTCTGTTTTGATCCGTTCTATAAATTTTTTTTGCAATTCAGTTAAGAAAATATCCTTTCTTACTGCTAGAACTGCATGAACGAAGGTTTTACCTGTCTGTCGAAACCATTCCTCACTGAGGTCATAAACAGTTATGCTTGAGTCAAGGTCACTTAATTTAAAAGCTGCGTCTCCTATTATTAATGCCGCTGAATGATCAACTAACATTGATTCTAGATCTGGAGGAAAAGTATGAATGGTAGGATCCGAACTGAATGAAAATAATATTTTAAGAAGAGCCACCGAGGTGCGAGAACGATTATCTACCGCAATAGATCTAATTTCGTTAATAGGTTTTTTTGTTAAAAATAATACTGTCCCCACTTTTCCTCTTGAGGCAATACACAAACTAGGAACTAGTCGGTAGGTGTCAGCCGACTTAAAATATTCAACCGAAGGAATCATGGCTAAATCCAAGTCACTCGACTTTAAACGATCTGCGAGAGAAGCAGGAGAGTCAGTAAAAATTTGAAATCCCATATTCGAACCCTCTTCCTTCAAAGGTAAAAGAAGAGGTGCTGCATTCAGAAAATTGTGGATTCCAAACCTAAGCAATGGTTGGACCATATTAAAAAAATGGGTGAAGGACACTAAGGCTCCTCACCCTACTAAAAAAAATTAAAACGGTTAGATAAATATCGGCGCGAGTACCAAAGCTACAATAGACATCAATTTAATCAGAATATTTATTGCTGGTCCAGAAGCATTTTTAAGCGGATCCCCGACTGTATCACCAACAATCGTTGCATTATAAGCATCGGATCCTTTACCACCTAAGTTTCCGGCTTCGACGTACTTTTTGGCATTATCCCAAGCACCACCACCATTAGACATAAAAAATGCTAATAAAACACCAACCAAAATAGCACCCATAAGCATGGCACCTAAAGCCTCAGCTCCTAGCACGAGTCCTACTAATATGGGCATGACAATAGCAACACCAGGAAGGATCATCTCCCTCAGAGCTGACTGAGTGCTGATGTCAATACACTTAGCGCTATCAGGTTTGCTAGTATCCTCCATTAGGCCGGGAACCTCTTTAAAATGTCGTCGAATTTTATTCACCATATCCATAGCACCTTTACCTACTGATGTCATAGTAAACGCCGTAACAAAAAATGGAATGACTCCTCCAATGAATACTCCTATAACCACCTTATGCTGAGTAATATCAATGGACTCAATATTAGCTGCCTGAGTAAATGCTGAGAATAGAGCCAATGCGGTTAGGGCTGCGGAGCTGATAGCAAATCCCTTACCAATTGCTGCCGTGGTATTCCCAGCTGCAACCAATCCATCAGTAATTTTCTGCGTCTCTTCACCCAGACCGACCATCTCAGAGATACCAGCTGCGTTATCAGCAATTGGCCCATATGCATCAACTGACATGGTAATACCAACAGTAGCTAACATTCCGACTGCAGCCAAGGCAACACCATAAAGTCCAGCAAATTCTGAACCCAAGTATATCGCAATCGTTATAATGATTACCGGTATGGCACAGCTCTCCATTGCAACGGCAAGTCCTGTAATCATAACAGTTGCTCCACCAGTATTGTTCGCTTCAGCAATTTTCATAACAGGAGGGCCTGCCGTGTAATACTCGGTAACAAACCCGATCGCTATACCAGCAAAACAACCCACAGCTAATGCAATAAAAACCCCCGACGATAAACCCATTACTTTGATCACAAAAAATGATACGAATAACATCGCTCCCGCACTAACAAATGTGCAATTACGAAGAGCGGCTGATGGATCCTGACCCTTTAGAACATCCATTGCCCGAATACCTATTATCGATGCAATAAGACCCACCATAGCAACGATTAGTGGAAGAGCCATATACTCAAACTTCATAGCTGACATACTGGCACCGATGGCAATAGCAGCGATCATCGAACCACAGTAAGACTCAAATATATCTGCTCCCAGACCAGCGGTATCTCTAACACAATCGCCCACGTTATCCTCAATAACTCCCGGTTTTCTTGGAGCGTCCTCAGAAATTTTTTCTTCATCCTTACCCACATGATCCGAACCAACATCTGCTATTTTTGTATAGATTCCACCTCCTAAACGAGCGAAGAG
>JABGTQ010000006.1 GCA_018647025.1 Nitrospina sp.
CATTAAATTTCCGGTTAATTTTGTAAAATTACTTTTACCCTGAGATCGTGAAAGGTTTGACGAACCTGATTCTGTAGCGTCAAAAATATTTAGCCCCTTACTCAAGTTTAACCGGATGAGATTGACTCCTTTGTATTCATCAGCGTAATCGTAAGAAACTCCAATATTCATAACTCGTAACCGATCTTCTGAATCTAATAGCCCAAGAATTTTTGTCGTAGAGTTTCTTCCTGAAAAACCCAAATGCCCAGTAAGATTTTTCGCCCGAGACCGAAGAAATGGGTGGGTCAATCTCAGCGTAATACTCGAACTATCTCCATTAATATCAAACTGTTTAAGAGTAGAACCTGGCTCAGACTTGCTTACTGAACTTGAGAAAAACAATCTCGTACCTTCCTGATTTATTGGAAGGTCATAAAATGCGTTCAAAAAAAGCAATTCGTCTGTTTGACTTGTAAACACTCCCTGCAAACCCGCTCTACTGTGATCTCCTAATAATGAGTTTACGGTCACACCTCCTAAAAATTGGTATGGACCATTAAACTTTGAACCTCGGTTATCAGTTCCTATATGACCCACAAAAGCCTTATCGGCTAAAATTAAGGTCATGGTTGTCGCGCTCGGTTTATCTTCTGATGGTGTCAAAACAGACTTGGCCGTTACTCCAGGTAAGTCGTCTATCAGCAACAAGTACCGTTCAAGATCATGTGCTCGCAAAGGGCGGGATTTTAGGATGTTTTTCTTATACTTATTGATCAGTTTTCTAGGACCTCGAACAGGCCCTTGAATCTTTATTTTGTCGATATAACCCTCAATAATTCTCAAATGAACCACGCCATCGTTTATTTTCTGTGGTGGAACAATCGCCTTAGACAAGAGGTACCCATCATTTCGATATTTATTGGTTATTCTTTGAGCTATTTCATAAATATTCTTAAGAGTTAATTCTTTCTTGAGATAACTCTTATATAAAGGTTTTAGAGCTCTCTTGTCATAGATAGATTTTCCTTGAATAAACAACTGCTTTAAAACAAATTTAACTTCTTTTAGGTCTTCGGGGAAAATGGGTGCCATGCTTTTAGGTTTGATGGGCACCACAGATGATTTTGGACTAACTCGCTTATCAAACCTGCGCTCAAACCGATGAGGTGCTGCCTGTTTATAGGTTCGGTCACGTCCTTCTGGAGAGATCTGAGCCTCAACTTCACCGCCTTGAAGCGGACAGCTGAAAATTCCTACCAGGAATAAAATTAATACTTTAAAATGATTTGACCCAATAAGGGTTTTATAATTCTCCACCACAGTTTCTTATCGGTTAAATTGAACGATAGTATTAGCCTTTATAGGCCAGTTTTAAAAATCCTTGACTATGCTTAACTCGTTATTAAATATGGTATTTAAGACAATCAGGGGAAAAGATACTTCATCGTACCGTTATAGGCGTATTCCGGTGGTTTTTAGCCCACCAAAAAACGGAAAACTATTTATTTTTTAATAATTTAAATAACTTTCCACAATAAAAAGCAAGGACTATGCCAAAGGTAGGACTGCCCTAATAGATGATAAAGACCTTTATTTATAACATTTTACTTTTTTTATCCTCTTAAGTTAGGATGAATGAGGATGCAAATCGGGAATAATCTTCCTATTTTCAAGGACCTGTATAAAAATTTTAAACTGCAAAGAAATAGTTTCGAGATGAACCAATAAGTTCTTAAATTTATCAAAAATAAAATTGTGGTAAACTGGAGTGGTTCGCGTTGTTTTCCCATTTGTTAGCAATTTTCGAATATTTATCTGTAGTGCTGATTCTTAGAAAATCAATGGATTTGGTTTTGGATGGTTATGACCATAGAAAACCAAGTTTTAAATAATTTTATTCCTTTGTGTTAACATCAGATTTCTCAATAAAGAGTTAATTTTAATTATCCAAACTATCAACACTACTATTTATGGTTTATTGAGATTGTCCATTCAAAAGCATTCAAAGACATCTTTAAACGAAATAACTACTGCCTATGAGTTTCTCTTTCAGGGAACTGATGGTATCCGTCGTGAAGTAAAGCTCTCTTCCTCAGAAGAGGCAATCGGTTTGACTCCGCAGGAAGTTTTTTTAAAACTTGGGTTCATTACAGAAGAATTCATGGAAATTTACGCCTATGCCCATATCAAGCAATTGATATCTATAGGGAAAGTTCGAGCTGGAGACAATGTTGTTGTTGGTTGGGATCCTAGAGATCCAAAAGGAAATTATAACTCTGCCGTCGTTAGTGGAATATGTAAAGCGGGCGTAAATGCAATGATTTTAGGTGTGGTTCCCACTCCATTGGTTCCAATGTATATGCTGTACAAAAACGCCTGTAGTGGTTTTATGGTAACGGCTTCTCATAATCCAAGAGATCAGAATGGCATTAAAGTTTTTTCTTCTTTCAAAGGCCTAAAACTACTACCTAATAATGATTTAATCTTGACTCGTGCTGTCCTTGAAGTAGAACCTTCGACGCTAGGAAAACTTACCCTTAAGGGAAAACGTATAGACTCTCGAAAAGAGGCCTTAGAATTGTTTCACAAGTTTTCTCTGGCACCAAAAAACACATGGATCCCGCCAGAGTTTAAGAACAGCCTATTCAAAAATATCACCTTAGTAGTCGATGCTGCTAATGGATCACTCTCTGGAATCGCGGCAAAAATTTTTCATCAAGTCGGATTTGGAACTGTAATAGAAGTAAATTCTAAGTTGAACGGGGATGTAAATCTAAAAAGTGGCGTGGCTGACTTAGAAGGTAAATCTATAGTAACAAGAAATATGACCGAGAAAGGAACTGGAATATTTTCAAAACACGTTGCTATTTTAAAGTTGTTTGACCTTGGCCACAAAAATCGCATTTCGGTTTCTGAGGGCGATAAAAGAATTTGCGGAGCTATTTTTGATGCTGATGGAGATCGATTCTATCGATTGGATTATGATGCATCTAGGGACGCCTTGATAGTTATGAACGGAGATGAGACCGCTTTCTTTCAAGCCAAATACCTCATAACCTCTATTCCCGAACGGTATAAAGGAACCAAGTTCATTACCACGGTTGAAAGTGACTTCAATACAACGATCGCGGTTAGAGATCTGGGGTTTCTCTCCGTGCTCACCCCTGTGGGAGATAAATGGATTTTGCTAAAAATTGCTTTGCTTAATGCGGAAAAACTGATTCTCGCAGCGAAAAAATTAAAAGGACGGGATATATTATCACCCAACATACTAAAAAAGTGGAAAGATATTCAAAAAAAAGACTCTCTAAACGTTCTAAAGATAGAGGAACTGCACTCAGAGTTAAATCAATTTTTAGAAATTAAGAAAGGTATAACTAGTGGTAATAAAAATGATTTCTTTTCTA
>JABGTQ010000307.1 GCA_018647025.1 Nitrospina sp.
CATCAGGGCGTTCTCTAGAAAAACGCCGGTTAGCGTCAATCACCTTATCAAAATCAGAATCTTTAAGAGATACGCAGTAGTTCATAAAGTTTAGATCATCCAATATTTTACAGTGATCGACAGCACAACGAACCATTCCCTCAATCGGATCTTCTTTAAATTTTTCTTTATATTCAGGATCTATAGATCCACAATTCACTCCTATCCGAATCGCGCAGTTATTTAACTTTGCTGCGTTAGCAATAAACTCAACTTTTTGCAAAATCGATTTATCTTTATCCAAATGATATAAATGTCCGGGGTTGTATCTGATTTTATTAACAAAAGGAGCAACTTTGGGTGCTAACCTATAATTTTCTTGGAGGTCAACAGAAAAGATAGGCTTTGGAAATTTTTTACGAAGAGTTTCAAGAGCAACAACATCAGCTTCATTATCAACAGCTATTCTTATAATATCTGCTCCAGCGTTCTCAAGGATCTCAATTTGTCGTGCAGTATCTTCTAAATTCTGAGTTTGAGTTGCAGCCATACTTTGAACAGCTATTGGAGAATCACCACCTATAACCAATGAACCTATATGTATTTTACGTGTCGATCTATTTTTAAGACTCATATTTATAAATAAAAAAATGCAGGTTAACTAATAAATAATAATTAGATAGTGGGCGAGATTATCAGAGTTTACATTTGTTAACAAGTAAGCTTATTGAATAAATAAGTAAAATAACGCATTATTTAATTATAGAATAATAAAAAAATAAACACCCAAAAATCATCAAAAAAATCATACTTTTTTTGAGAGAATGATAAAATGGATAGTATGAATAAAAAACTAATTAAATCTATCTACCAAAAACAATTAACATACACTGTTATATCATTTCTTTTCGTTTGTTTGTTATTTAGCTCTGTTTTTGCTGCCACTCAAAATGGATTATCCTTGTATGGTCCAAAACATCTGAAATACAAACCTGGTCAGTCCTATGCGTATAGTAATCCCAACGCACCTAAAGGAGGACATTTGGTATTAGCCGATTTTGGTGCTTTTACTAAGTTAAATCCATCATCTTTAAAGGGTGTTCCAGCGCCAGGTATAGCTAATTTGATATTTCAAACTCCTATGGATAGTTCCGCGGACGATTTTGAACCCTTTTCGCAATATGGGAGCTTAGTAGAAAAAGTAGAATTGGCAGATGATCGCATGACGATGATCTACCACATCAACAAAGATGCAATTTTTTCTGACGGTCACCCAGTTACGGCTGATGATTTTGTTTTTTCCTTCAATCTTTTAAAAGACCCTGAATACCACCCTATTTCAAAGCAGTATTTTAAAGACATCAAAACTGTAACAAAGATTAGCTCTCATAAAGTTAAGTATACATTTGCTATATATAATCAAGAACTTCCACTTATAACAGGGCAAATGACTATATTCCCAAAACATGTTTATGGGGAGAAAGGGAAATTGTTTGGCTCAGATTTTGATGAGATCGCTATAGGTAGCGGTCCTTATAAAATAAAAAGCTTTGAATTTGGAAAACACATAACCTTTGTAAAAAACAAGAACTGGTGGGGAGCAAAGCTTGGTATTAATAAGGGCAGATATAATTTTGATAAGATCACCTGGAAAATATATTTAGATCCAGTTGCTATGCGAGAAGGTTTTAAGGGGGGAGATTTTGATGCACACATGGTCAACAGCTCACGTGACTGGGCCTTGGACTTTAAAGGAGACTTTGTTAAAAAAAATTATTACATCAGAGGTACTTTTCCTCACTCTAGGGTAGCTGGCATGCAAGGATTTGTCATGAATCAGCGCAACGACATTTTCTTATCCAGAAAAGTACGTGCAGCAGTTGCCATGGTTTTTGATTTTGAATGGAGTAATAAAAATCTTTTTTATGGGCAATACACCCGTAATGAATGTTATTTCGATAATAATCCAGAAATGAAAGCTAACGGGTTACCTAATAGTGAAGTTAAATCTTTATTACAAAAACTTCGGGAAAAACACGGGTCCTCTTTTGTACCCAAAACAACACTTACTAAACCCGTCGGTGCCCCTGGCCAAGGCCAGTCATTAGAAAATAATATTAAAGTGGCAAATGCTTTATTGGACTCCGCTGGGTGGCAGATGAAAGCTGATGGGATACGGAGCAAAAATGGAAAACGTATGACCATTAATTTAATTCTCAATTCTCCCCTATTCCAGCGAATTGTAGAACCCTATAAAAATAATCTAAAAAAAATTGGTGTGGGATTAGATATTAAAGTTGTTCAAATTGCAAAATATGAGGAAATTTTAAGAAATTTTAATTTTGATATGATCGTTGCAAATTACCCACAAAGCCGATCACCAGGAAATGAACAACGTTCCATGTGGAGTACAGAAGCATCTAGTACACCAGGTTCACGAAATTATATGGGAATCAAAAACCCAGCAGTCGACGATTTAATCAATAACATCGTTGAAGCAAAGTCACGAATAAAATTGATTAATTCTATTAAGGCAATGGATAGAATTCTTACTCACCAGTTTTACATCGTGCCCAATTGGTATATTTCTTATGATCGCATTGTTTATTGGAATAAATTCTCACATCCAAAAGTTAATGCATCACAGTCGATCATAATAAACAATATCCTCGAATGGTGGTGGCATGATGAAAATAAAGCAACAGCATTAAAAAAAGCCAGAACCTCTGGTTCCTCTCTCCAATAATTTTTCCTCAATGATATCCTACATTTTACGTCGATTTCTTCTAATGTTTCCAACCCTCATTGGAATTATAACAATTACATTCATGATTA
>JABGTQ010000049.1 GCA_018647025.1 Nitrospina sp.
AATTTGATTATACGTTGATTGGCAGATTCCAACCCAAAGTAAAGCGACCGACATCCTGACTGCGCAGCAAGATCCCAAACCTCAGGCTCAAGCAAACTGGACTCAAATCGGATAAGAGTTGTCCAATAAATATCGAGATTTCTTTCGACCATAAGTGGTGGGAGTTTTTTAAACAGTGCGGGGGGGAATGATTCATCCGTAAATAAAAAGTGCTTTGCATTACATGTTTTCTTTAAATGTTCCAGATCACTAATAATCTGATCAGCATGTTTCGCTCTAAATTGATCAATGTAGCCAGCCCCATGATCACAAAATGTACACTCCCCCCAATAGCATCCACGAGTCCCAAGATAGGGAACAAGACGTTCCGGAGAAAAATATTTCTCCCATGGAATCCCATCAAAATCAGGAGGTGGCAATTCATTAACCTTCTCTTGATAAGTACTATTGACTCGTATATTTCCGGTTTCTTCACGATAAATAAGATTAGGAACATCTTCCATTTTACGTTTACCATCCAGAGCTTCCGTCAGCCAAACAATTGGATGCTCTCCTTCATAAAAAATAATCGAATCAAATGCTGTCCCGAAAAACTCTTCTTTCTTTTGAAACTCATCACGTAATCGGGTAATTATATTGCCACCCACTGTCACATGAATCTTCGGAAATTTTTCTTTAATCAGAGTAGAGAATGTAACCCCCGACATAAGTTGAACAGGAGTTCCTATTGAAATACCCACTAAGTCTGGCTTTTCATCCTCAATTGCCCTAAAAACCAATTGTCGACAAATATCAGCGTATACATTGACAGTGTTGTCATGAGGTGCTTTTAATAAATCACCAGAAACCCAAGGGCGATAAATATTAAGATTGCTCTCAACTGGATAAAACTGAATATCTGCTGGATGATACGCTGCAGAAACATAACTCATTACTTCTCGGAAAGCGTTAAGGGACCACTCAGCCTTAGACACATCATAAAACTCGGGTCCACGCATAATCTCCTTAGCTCTTTCAACTTCCTTAATGTGATGCTCAAGGTCAACAAAACTATATTCCTTAAGCATCCCCTTGATATCCCTCTCTTCCTTTGTGATCTCTCCCATTCTCTGCTTTTCTCTAAGATCCCGTAGGCGCCCATCAATACGGCCTTTGACAAAAACAAGAAACTCTCGTGAGAATATATGGTCATACATTTCTACGTTGATATCTTTTTGCACAACCTCAATGCCATTTGCACGAAGAACCGAAGTGAGACTTGGAAGAGCTAGATAGGGAGCTGTAGGAACCCACTCTGGAGGGAATAGTAGTAAAACCTTTTTCATAAGTTTATTACTTTATGTATGATTACAAGATGATAATAATCTATCGACAAGTATTATATTTTCACAACTTGGGTATAATCATTAAAACATTAAACAAGAGATAAAGGCAAAAAAAACCTTTAGTACCGCCCTAGGTTATAATTAATTTGTATGTGATTTCTCTTAGCTTGATGATAAAATTAACCATACTTTAATATAAAGCTTTTTTTTAAAAGCTGAATAACGAAACCTAATTTAGGTCTTTATCTAAATGAGGCTCAGTTTCTAGTTTTCAGGAGATTATTTAATATCATGTCAACTCAGCAACCTAGTAAAGAGATTATTGTTAAAACAATACTGGACGAAGCAAATTTAACATTTTGTGAAACTGCTGACCGTAAGGATGCAGCTAAAGAACGGAGCTTAGAAGGTTCAGGCTGGGACGAAGGAAAAATGGACGGTGAATTTGATTTAGAGGACTACAAACGCATTTTGGAATTGCAATTAGAGGCTGCCTGCATTTGCGATGAACACCCAGATCTAGAACAAAAAACCGCCGACATTTTCCAAACTGTCACCGACGAAAATGCTGACGAGGTATTAAAACAAGTCCAGGAACAACCCGGGATTCTTGATTTAGGACGAATTGCTGTAACTATTTTCATGCTTCGTTTTCCATCAGTTCAAACATTCGTAAATAAGGGACACCCTCTGGTTCTCGCAACCGACGAGTATATGCTGGAAAACTCTAATGCTCAAAACTGGCATGATTATAAATTTATTGCGGAAGAGTTTGGATGGAAATAATTATCTCTTATATGCCCGCAAACCATAAATAGACCCATTAATTAAGTTATGGACTTTCGGTATCGCCTAGCAAAGAAAACATTCAAAAATAAAAAAATTCCTCAAAAGCGTGCGGTTGGTATGGATGTCATCAGCCAGGATCAGAGAGGTGATGACTCTTCACCTGAAGTAAGCCCACTTAGTCTTGACAGACAAACCATTA
>JABGTQ010000050.1 GCA_018647025.1 Nitrospina sp.
AAAGGAAAAATAATTCAGGATCGTGCCAAAGTTACAGGAGAAAAACCTTCTAAAGCAGGTGCTTCTGGAGCTAAAGCAACTCAGGCGGGAGAAAATATAGCTTTATCTTCCCAGGCTAAAGATATCCAAAAGTCTCATGAAGCAGTGAAAAGCTCATCTGATATTCGAGTTGATAAAGTGGATAGAATAAAATCTGCAATCGCTGATGGAAGCTTTTATGTGGACAGTCATGAATTAGCCGAAAAAATTCTAAAAGATGTCATAACCGAATCTAAGTTCATAGACTAATTCACGATTTGGCGACAATTAGAAGTTTCTGACTAGCTTTTTAGGTTGATGGCGCACACGCAAGTAATATTTCCAATTCGCATACAAGAACATTAAAACCTATAGAGATACCACATTATATAGAATATTTTTTATTTCTGTTCTATGTCAAATTCAACACTAATAGGGACAGAAGAAATAAATTTTTTAAGTTGTGTGATTAAATCACCTACATCCACACCATGCATCAATGCCCAGTTTTCGAGGGTATCCAATTTATTAGCAAAGCAACTACCACAACTCATCTGAAGGTTATTGATATAATTTAACAGCCTCCCGGCGAGTGCTGACTATCTGCTCAATTTTGGTCTGTTTTGTGATTAACACATTTCATCCAAAAATACTTGCCCCAATACCACCTGTGTGCTAGCATAAACGATTTGGCGAAACAATAGCTTTTGCATAACTTAAGGAGTAAGTAAATGGCTCAACGATGTGATGTGTGTGATAAAGGACCCCTTTTTGGAAATAATGTCAGTCACGCAAACAATAAAACTAGGCGCCGATGGAACCCAAACCTTAAAAAAATAAAAGGACAATATCAAGGTTCCATAAAAAAAATGAAAGTATGCACCAGGTGCCTAAAGTCAGGAAAGGTAGTAAAAGTACTCTGATTTTTTTATTTTTGTTTCAATTAGAACTATCTCTTTTTTTAAAAGGCATATCCTAAACTACTTGTTTGACTCTTTCCTGTTTTTTTTTACCCGCACTGTAATCCTCCATACGGTTCACCTTAATAACTCCAGGTACTTTAGCAACCTCCGATAGCATTTTTTTTAAATGCTCAATATCATTTATTTCAATACATAAGTCAAAATTAGCCCTTTGGTCTGATTCTTGACGTAAATTAGCGAGTGTAATATTAATGTCACATGAGGCTAAGATTCTGGTTATTTCTGCCAATTGGCCAGGTTTGTCTTCGACTATAATTGAAATACGAGCAGAGTGTGCTCCCTTAGCGCGTTCACCCCAACCAACATCAAAAAACCTTTCAGATTCCTCACCTGGTGATTGGATCTTTCCACAATCAATATGATGAACTGTTATCCCTCGTCCACGAGTGAGATAACCGATAATAGGATCTCCTGGAACGGGATGACAACACTTCCCCAAACGTAAAAGGATATCATCATCAAAACATTTCAGCTTGACACCTCCCGCCAGCAAAAAATCCCTCCCACCCCCACATAGTTTTACTCGGTCGGTTTTCTTTCGCTGTCTTCCCTCAATTTTTTCTCTAGGTAAAAGCTTCTCAATAAACTGATGTGTCGAGACTTTACCTAAACCAATACTTCTTACCAGATTGTCAAAGTTTGTAAAACCACTTGCGCGAAGTGTTTCGTCAAAAACCTTTCCTTTTAAAAACTCCAAGGGATCAACCTGATATTCTGCTAAACTTTTATGCAACAAAGTTTTTCCAAGGTTAAGACTTTTCTCTTTTTCAATAGAGTTGATAAAATGTAAAATTTTACTCCTAGCTTTAGATGTTTTAACAAACGAAAGCCAACTCCTATTAGGTTTTTGAGTTTTGGTAGTCTTTATTTCAATCTGATCACCATTCCTCAGTTTATATTTTAACGAAACTGTTTTCCCGTTGACCTTGGCTGCTGAACAATGCTCCCCAATATCGGTATGAACCGCATACGCAAAATCCACTGGAGTCGACCCGCGCTGAAGAGGAATAACACGACCTTCTGGTGTAAAAACGTATACTTCATTTGAAAATAAATCCACTTTAAAGGAGTTTATGAAGTCTTTTGGGTTTTTAAGATCTTTCTGGGTTTCCAAGAGATGGCGTACCCAAATCAATTGCTGATCCATGTATTGATTTTTAAATTTTTCCCCTTCCTTATATTGCCAGTGGGCAGCAATTCCCTCCTCACAA
Organism: Nitrospina sp.; assembly: GCA_018647025.1. Lineage (GTDB taxonomy): Bacteria > Nitrospinota > Nitrospinia > Nitrospinales > VA-1 > Nitromaritima. The sequence goes on from JABGTQ010000050.1 coordinate 2,213, forward strand.
ATATTATGCATTGTTTCAGTCCTGATCTGCACTTCTAGACGCTCTCCTTCGGGACCAATTACTGCCGTATGGAGAGATCGGTATAGATTGGGTTTTGGCATCGCAATGTAGTCTTTAAAGCGACCAGGAATAGGCTTCCATAGTGAGTGAACTTGCCCCAACACTGAGTAGCAATCTTTTAGGGAAGTAGTCAGTATTCGTAACCCTGTAAGATCGTACAAATCATTAAATTCAATTTCTTGTTGTTCCATTTTTTGATGTATCCCATATAAATGCTTAGAGCGCCCAACCACTTTCCCAGTAATTCCAGATGCTATCAATGCGTTTTCCAAAATAGTCTGCACTTTTTTAACATAAGCCTCTCGCAAACTCTGACCACTAGCTAATTCAACACGAATCGATTCATGTTCATCAGGCATCATGTACATGAACGCGCCATCTTCTAGCTCGTCTTTCATCCACCCTATACCCAAACGGTTAGCAATCGGAGCGAAGATATCTAGAGTTTCACGCGCAATTCGCTGTTGTGCGTCTGAACTAAGCGATCCGAGGGTTTTAATATTATGCGCTCTATCTGCAAGCTTAATTAAGACCACACGAATATCTTCCGACATGGCGAGGATCATCTTTCTGTAATTTTCAGCTTGGCTTTCTTCTTTGCTAGAAAATTGAATTTGACTGATTTTGGTAACGCCTTCTACCAAATGATAAATCTCGTCACCAAAAACCCTTCGAAGTTCTTCTGCTGTTAGGAGGGTATCTTCAATCGTATCATGTAATAAACCAGCAGCAATAGTCCGCTCGTCCATTTTTAATCGTGTAAGATTAAACGCAACTTCAAGAGGGTGGGAAATATAAGCAGCTCCAGAACGACGTTGCTGATTACGGTGCGCCTTGGCAGAATAAATATAGGCTCTCCAGATAATATCTAGATCTGCACTAGGATGATAACTTGTTACAGCCTCAGCTATGTCTGCCAGATTCATAAAATAAACCCGCTTTTACATTTTCACTCATCCTCAAATAGTCTCAACCGCATAACTATAGACTAATTATCTGTTTTTGCTTACATTAGACATTTTAAAGAATATAACCCTGATCTCACCATGTCAAATTTACTTTTATTAAAAAGACTTTTGTAAGCCAAGTATGCTTGCTTATCTTAAGCCTATTCGCTAAAAACAATTTAAAAACGCTATAAATGTGTTATCCAAGAACATGCTTATACTCCACACATAACAATTATATGTTCCCCCTAAACTAATGAGCAACAAATCAACAGTAGCAAAAAAACTTTCTCTCGATGACCCTCTCCAGTTTATCAAAGGCGTAGGACCCAAAAGAGCCGATCTTCTTAAAAAACTTAACTTGGAGACTGTTTCCGATGCTCTTTTTTTTCTTCCGTTTCGTTATGAAGATCGAACCCAGGTAAAAAAAATTATCGAACTTGTTCCTGGTGAGACTGCTTCATTCTTAGGGGAAGTTGTTAATGCAGGAACTGTTCGTATTGGACGTCGTAGAAAAATATTTGAAGCCTTGGTTCAAGATGATAGTGGCTTTTTGCATGTCAAATGGTTTCAGTTCAATGAAACTTATATGACAGAAAAAGTAAAGACAGGTAGAAAATTAATCTTTTCAGGAAAACCGACTCATAACAAACGAGGTGGTGGACTCGAAGTAATTCATCCAAATACTGAAATTCAATCAGATGGAAGTTCAGAGTCACTAGAAATAGGCCGTATTGTTCCTATTTATCATTCAACCGACGGCCTTCACCTTAAGTCTTTACGAAAAATCATAAAAAATCTAGTTGATAACTATAAAAATCTTATTGAGGAGTTTCTTCCAGACAAAATACTAAAACGGTACAAGTTCCCCACTAGGAGCAAAGCTATTCAAAAAGCACATTTCCCACCTAACGATGCCTCTATCGAACTTCTGGACAAATTTCAGGATTCATCTCAAGCAAGGCTGATCTTTGAAGAGTTTTTTCTGCTCCAACTTACCTTAGCTTTAAAAAAAAGACACTTACAAGTTGAGGAATGCGGACAACCATTTAAAACTCGCGGTGAATTAATTCACAAATTCATGGAACTCTTAAAATTTGATTTGACGAAAGCGCAAAAAAAAGTGCTCGGAGAAATCATGCACTACTTGGAAAAAAATGAACCCATGAACTTACTCCTTCAGGGAGATGTGGGGAGTGGAAAAACCGTAGTCGCTCTAATCTCTTTGCTTACAGGAGTGGACAACGACTGCCAGACTGCACTTATGGCCCCAACAGAGCTCCTAGCTGAACAACATTTTCTAAGTATCCGCCCATTCTGCGAAGCTTTAAACATAACAATCGCACTTGTCACGAGTTCTGGAACCGCTAAAGAAAAATCTCTTTTACATAGTTCTATTTCAAACGGCACAACGCAAATAATTATCGGTACTCACGCTCTTATTCAAAAGAAAATAGAATTCTCAAAGCTGGGACTAATTGTTGTTGATGAACAACATCGGTTCGGAGTACTACAAAGAGACGCCCTAAGTAAGAAAGGCCTAACACCTCACGTTCTTATAATGACAGCAACACCTATTCCTCGCTCCCTAGCGCTTACACTTTACGGTGACATGAATGTTTCATTCTTAGATGAGTTTCCACCAGGACGAATACCTATTGAGACTAAACTCTTTTACGAAGACTCCCGTAATACCGCATACACTCTCTTAGAAAAAGAAATCACAGAAGGCCGTCAGGCCTATGTAGTCTGTCCTCTCATTGAAGAGTCCGAGTCTATTGACTTAAAAGCGGCGATTGATGTTAGTGAGGAGTTGCAGAATAGAAGACTGCCTAACTTTAAGATTGAACTCATTCATGGAAAACTTAAAAAAGAAGAACGACAAAAAATTATGGCTGCATTTAAAAATGGGGAAATAGATGTGCTAGTGGCAACAACAGTTATTGAGGTAGGGATAGACGTCCCCAATGCAACGGTCATGCTAATCGAGCACGCTGAAAGATTTGGCCTTGCTCAATTGCATCAGTTACGTGGGAGAGTTGGACGTGGAAAACAGGCGTCAATATGCCTTCTTATTTGTAGTCACGCATTGACTGTTGATGGAAAAGCCAGACTAAGTGCAATTGTTAAATCACGTGACGGGTTTTCAATTGCAGAAGAAGACTTACGTATACGAGGCCCAGGAGACTTCACAGGCACCCGTCAATCTGGAATGCCTTTACTAAGAGCTGGGAGCCTATTACGTGATATAAAACTTTTGGAATTATCAAGGCGTGAAGCAATCGATCTTATCGAAAAAGATCCTAAGCTTGAAGCACCCGAACACATAAAGCTAAAAGAGGCTCTTCATCATACTTTTGGGAATCAAACGAACCTCATGAAGGTGATCTAAAAAATGATCCTTGACGCAGGGCAATGAAAACGACGTATTTCAAAAGAATCTTCTGATATAAAATCTCTAAAAATCGTAAAAGTCAATATCAATCAACTCATTATCAGAACTAGTTTACACTATGAACTTTACTGACAGATTAAAAGATGACCCAAAGTTTTTTTGGGAAATGCTACTTCTATTCTGCATATACGGGGCCTATGCGGTTCTTAATATTTGCAGGACAACTGTTGTTATATCAAGCCCTGCTATGTTAGATGACCCCGCACTAGAGCTCAATAAAACAATGTGGGGAGCTATTCTTGGTTGGGGAACTGCGGGAACACTGGTCGGAAAACTTACCACTGGAATTATGGCCGATCGATTTGGGGGCCGTAAAATATTTCTTATTTCCATTGGCATTTGCATGTTAGCCACTGGCATATTTGGCATGGTGTCCAAAGTTTTTTTCTTCTCCATTGCATTTTTTATTGCCATGCTTGCAAAGTCGGCAGGTTGGCCTTCCATGGCAAATCTAATCAAGAGTTGGTACCCAAAGTATTGGTGGGGACGGATCTGGGGTATTCTTTCCTCAAGCTCAATGTCCAGCTCTCTTTTCACATCCCTTGTAATGGGAAGTTTGCTACTTGTAATTTCATGGCGCTGGGTAATTGCCTCATCTTTACCAATAGCAGGAATATTTTGCATCTTATTATTTTTTTATCTCAAACAATCCCCTACTGATGTTGGGTTTAAAGCCATGCCATCTGTAGACGGGGATGAAAATAATTACAATCCAAAAAAAAACCACCATCTTGATAACGCGTCTTTAAGGGAGGCACTGATAAGTTTTTTAAAAAGCTCTAGATTCTGGTTAATCTCCATAAGCATAATGTCTTTGACCATTCTCATGGGGTTTCAGAGCTTTTTACCTCTATACCTAAAAGAAATCTATAATCTTTCCCCAGGAAAAGCTGGTATAGCTTCATCTGTGTTTCCACTGGGTTCGATGTTTTCTGTACTTATAGGAGGTTTCATTTTTGATAAGCTTACAAAGAAAAGGCGTATATTTGTACTCGGTGGTATGATGATTTTGGCAACTGGATGTATTGTTACTTTGTTAGCGTTACCTGGCTCTAATATTCAAGAAACTCTTTTGCCTTGGATCGCCTTGTTAGTAATTATGGTTTTCGGCTTGGTGGTTGCGCCCTGTTATTTAATTCCAATGAGCGTCTTTTCTTTGGATTTTGGTGGTAAGCATTGTGGTGTTCTTGTGGGTATCATAGATGCTATTGGATACTCCGCTTTGATGATATTTGAGTTTTCAGGAGGTGTCGTTGCAGATCAAGTTGATGGTTGGCAACATTTTCTCCACATCATACTCAATGTTTCGATTATTGGAACGATTACTCTGATTCTTTTTCTTATAATTGATCACCGTTCTCTTTCCAAATCAAAAAGCATAGCTTATAAAAAAGTGTCCTAAAAAAAATACCTACCCCGCGCAAAACCTATGCAAAACAAACACATAATTTTCTCCATTAACAAGCAGGCCCCTTAAATATCTATGAACATTACAATCGGGGACAAATTTCTTATTGCAGCGCTACTTATTTTAAACGGATGGCTTTTTGCGAGCTGGGGAGTAGGATTCAGTAAAGGTGACTGGGTCGTGGTCACAGTCAATCAAAAAGAAACAATTCGCTTGCCACTTGATCAAGATCAAAAAACCCATGTCAAAGGACCAATCGGTCTAACAGAAATTGAAGTCAAAAATGGACACGCTCGTATAATTCGTTCACCTTGCAAAAATAAGGTATGTATCAAATCTGGTTACATTCGCTATGCTGACCGACTGGCCGCATGCATACCAAATCGTGTCGTTATCCGAATCGTTGGTAAAAGTCATCGTGGCGTCGATGCTGTGATAGGCTAATCTATTAGTATTCAAACAAAGACTACTCTTAGATAAAATAAAGATAATCAATTTTCACAAAAATCTAATGAAGCCCACAATAAGTTTCTTTATCTATTTTTTCTATTTCTTTATTTCTTCTCTTGTATTTGCATCGCCTCCTTTGATTCATCATGAGTTAACAATAACCCTTAATACTGAACAATCTAATGCAAGCATTCATGACATTGTCACAATCCCGCATAGCATTATCCAGTCTACTTCTAGCTTCAGCTTAAGCAAAAATTCAAAAATAAAAAAGATTCTACTTAATGGCGAAATTATCTCATCTGTGTTCTCTGCTGATGGTTTTTTAAAATTCAAACTCCCGAAATATGCAGAAACCGATGTGATGGGTCCATCTAAACTAGTCTGCACCTACATTCTTCCCTTAGCAATTGCCAACAGTAATATGGAAACTTTGTTCATTTCTGGTGAGAACTTTTTCTACCCACAACCAGAAATCAAAAACAAATCAGAGTTCAAA
>JABGTQ010000308.1 GCA_018647025.1 Nitrospina sp.
ACAGATATTGAAATTCAAGCCAAAGAAATTTCTCGTATTCGAGAAATTCTTGATGGGATAATCGCAACTCATTCCGGACAGGATCCTAAAAAAGTACGCAAGGACACTGAACGAGATAATTATATGACGGGTGCAGAAGCTTTAAAATATGGTTTAATTGACAAGCTAATCACTAAACGCGAAGAGCCCGTAAAAAAAAATAAATGATTTCCACTATTAAACATGAACTCCCTTTTCTACTAGCCACTGAATAGAGGAACCCCATGAACAAAAAAAAGTCCACAAAGAGCAATAATTACAGATGTTCATTTTGCGGTAAGAGCCAAGATGAGGTTAAAAAGCTAATTGCTGGCCCAACTGTTTTTATATGTGATGAATGTATCGAACTATGTAACGAAATCATGGTGGAGGAATGTGCCCAAGTAAAGTCCGAGAATGTAGAACACCTACTAAAGCCTAAAGACATCTACGACCATCTCGAAAACTATATTGTAGGACAAAACCGTTGTAAGCGCATACTTTCAGTAGCCGTACACAACCATTTTAAGAGAATAGAAGCTAATTCAAGTATGAACGATGTTGAACTTCAAAAAAGTAATGTCCTACTTATTGGCCCTACTGGTTCTGGAAAAACCTTAATGGCTCAATCGTTAGCAAAAATCCTTGACGTGCCATTTACTATTGTTGATGCAACAACACTTACTGAAGCGGGTTATGTTGGAGAGGATGTAGAAAATATTATCCTCAAATTATTACAGGCTGCAGACTACGATGTTGAAAAAGCAGAGCGAGGTATTATTTATATAGATGAAATTGATAAAATATCCCGTAAAACTGAAAACCCATCTATCACTCGTGATGTGTCAGGGGAAGGTGTGCAGCAAGCTTTACTTAAAATTATTGAGGGCACCACTGCTAGCGTTCCACCACAAGGCGGAAGAAAGCATCCTCATCAGGAATTTTTACAAATTAATACATCTGATATATTATTTATCTGTGGTGGAGCATTTGTTGGCCTCGATAGCATCATCCGTAATCGTGTAGGAAAGAAAACACTTGGATTCAGCCAAGAACCTATCTCTTCAGGCAAAGTAGAAACTGCAGATACCCTGACAAAGGTACAGCCAGAAGATCTTCTCAAATATGGACTTATTCCAGAATTTGTTGGTAGGTTTTCTATCGTCGCAACCCTTAATGAACTCGACACAACTGCTTTAATGAAAGTACTTTCAGAACCCAAAAATGCATTAACAAAACAATTTCAAAAACTTTTTGAGTTCGAAAACGTTAAATTAAAGTTTACAGAAAATGCCATTCGAGCGATCGCAGAAAAAGCAATTTCTCATAAAACAGGGGCACGTGGTTTACGTTCAGTGCTTGAGCAACACATGCTTGATATAATGTTCGAACTACCTTCACGAAAAGATGTTCGGGAAGTTGTAATCAATGAAAAAGTATTCACAAATAATGAAAAGCCTCTCCTCGTTTATCACAAACAAAAACAGGCAAGCTAAATGAGTTTAGATAACAAATTGTTACCGCTACTCCCACTAAGAGATATAGTTGTTTTTCCTTTCATGGTGATTCCTCTTTTTGTTGGGCGGGAGAAATCTGTTTGCGCTTTGGAAAAATCCATGGCCGAACAAAAAAATATTTTTCTAGCTTCTCAACGTAAGCCCAATAATAATGACCCCACTCCAAAGGATATATACGAAACTGGTACCATAGCCAATATCCTGCAAATTCTAAAGTTAACCGATGGCACAATAAAGGTTCTAGTCGAGGGTGTTCAACGTGGGCGCATCATTAAATTCAGTAAAACCACTGATTTTTACCAGGTAGAAGTTGAACATGTCCAAGAAAATGAACAAACCACACCCGAGCTTAAGGCGCTCATGAGAAGTGTTAGTAGTGTTTTCGAGCAGTATGTCAAACTGAATCAGAAAATACCACTTGAAGCAGTTTCTGCCACAATTAATATTATCGAACCGCACCGTTACTCCGATACTATTGCAGCATACATGGCTTTTCCTTCAAATGAAAAGCAATCCCTTTTAGAAACATTTAATCCTGGCGATCGATTAGAAAAATTATTGAGCACTCTAAAATCAGAAATGGAGATTCTCAAAATTGAAAAAAAGGTGCATGGACGTGTTCGGAAACAAATGGAAAGAAGTCAAAAAGAATTTTATCTAAATGAGCAACTCAAGGCTATTCAGAAGGAATTAGGAAAACGTGATGAATTTAAAACAGACATCAATGAATTGTCTGAAAAAATTAAGAAGATTGGCTTACCAAGTGACATTAACGAAAAAATATCAAAAGAACTGAGGCGACTGGAACTCATGCAACCAATGTCAGCCGAAGCGACTGTTTCACGTACTTATATTGAATGGTTCATTGACTTACCTTGGAAGCCTGGGACGGGCTCCGATAAAATTAAAATTCCGAAAGCAATAAAAATACTTGACCAAGATCACTACGGGCTAGAAAAAGTTAAAGAACGTATCATAGAACACTTAGCAATGCTCAAACTAGTCAACAAAATTAAAGGACCTATTTTATGTTTAGCTGGACCACCGGGAGTTGGTAAAACTTCCCTAGGGAGATCAATTGCCAAGGCTATCGGGAAAAAATTTATTCGTGTTTCTTTGGGGGGGGTCCACGATGAAGCAGAAATTAGAGGTCATCGAAGGACATATATTGGAGCTCTTCCTGGAAAAATTATTCAGGGAATAAAAAAAGCCGGCACCATGGACCCTGTATTTATGTTGGATGAAGTTGATAAAATGAATTCTGATTTTCGTGGTGATCCTTCCTCTGCGTTATTAGAAGTACTCGATCCAGAACAAAATTCTTCCTTCAACGATCATTA
>JABGTQ010000309.1 GCA_018647025.1 Nitrospina sp.
ATTAAAGCGCTATGACAAAGCCATAGTTGCTCTGGAGGAAACCCTTCTAATCGACCCAAATCATTTGGAGGCTGGAACCCGATTAAAAACGATAAAAAACCATCTAAAGAAGGTCCCCACGCAAATACCAAACAAAACCTTAACCACAACTTCGATATTGCACGACAAACCGGAGATTATTATCACTCCTTAATAAATATGCTACCTCAATAGCATACGGTTTCATCACAAGAATGTATAAAAATTTTCAACCCTTTACCATAACCTCATAATTATGAATTAGACTTACTTGGTGTAACCTTTTTCATAAGATGATTTGATATTATTTTCAAATCTTTATCTCTATTTATTGAATTCGTCATATCGTTATAAAATTTATAAAAAAGAGCTGATTAAGAGTTATTTTTAATTAGTTATATAAACAGTTTTGGAAGTTGATTGTCATAAACAAATCTGTTGACAGTAAAACGATCGAGCTTATATAATTCCACCTCTAATTACTCCCAAGGCTACAACGAGAGTTTGCAATTTCATTAGTTAGCAAGATTTAAAAGTCCCTAGCCTTACCCCCACGATGGGTAAGATTTAGCAGTTTAAAGAAAATCCTGATATTCTTTTAATCAAGGAGTCTCATTGATTATGGAAGCTAAAAATATAGAAGTGGTAGATCAAGAAAGTATTGAAGAAGAAATAGATTTGGAGCCGGTCCATAAAATTCTCGACAGCTTTCCAAGTCAGGATCGACGATACTTAATTCCCATATTGCAGAAGGTTCAGGCGGTTTATCGATACCTCCCTGACAAAGCAATTCAACTTCTAATGGAAGTGCTTGAGATCACTCGAGCGGAAATTTTTGGGATAATCTCTTTTTACCCCGGGTTACTCATAACCGAACCTGGAAAATATATAATTAAGCTCTGCTATGGAACGGCTTGTTTCGTTAAAGGGGCTAATATTATTGCAAATAAAATTCATGAGACTTATGGCATTCATCCGGGTGATACTGATCAAACCAAACTCTTCACTTTACAGACCGCTTCTTGCCTTGGAAACTGCGGTGCAGCTCCTATGTGCATTGTCGGCGAGGATACTCACGGAACCATTGATCCTGACAAATCCATTGAATTGTTTGGTAGTTACAAGTTGGAAGATGCGCCTGAGCAACAGACCGAGGAGGTTATAAGCAAATGAGCACGGTCGTTAAGAAAATTGTTAACTTTAAAATAAATGGTAATGAGGCTTCTGCACCTGAAGGCACTGTAATCATTGAAGTTGCTAAACAGCACGGTGTTGAAATAACAAATCTCTGCTATAACCGAAAGCTCAAACCTTTCGCTGCCTGCCGCACTTGCATGGTGGATATGCGTACTCCTGAAGGGGGAAAAGAACTCGTGTACTCCTGCACCCAGCCTGTAGCAGAGGGTATAGAAATTTTTACTTCCACTGAGGAAACTGATCGCTACAACGGCGCCTGCTTAGAAATGCTTCTAGTTGAGCATCCTTTAGATTGTCCAATTTGTGATAAGTCTGGTGTCTGTCCACTTCAGGACAACACTGAGGCTTTGCAATTAGCTTCTGGGCGATTTGAAATTCAACGCCGCAACGAACCAAGTGACAAATCAAATCCACTTATAGAATTCTATCTGAACCGTTGTATTATGTGTGGTCTTTGCGTGCGAGCTTGTGATGAGATTCAAGGTGTACAGGCGTTGGACTTTCATCAAAGAGGTATGAAAACCACGATCGGCACAGCAAACCAAGAGCCCTTGGACTGTGAGTTCTGCGGTCAGTGTATAACCGTATGTCCAACTGGCGCATTAATGGACATGTCATCTAAAGAACGTGGATTGGCTGCACTGTTCTCAAAAAACCACAGTACCTGCGGTTATTGTTCATGGGGTTGCACCATTCAAGTTGAAACAAAGAAAAATAAAGTAGCCAGATTTGTTGGTGACGAAACTAATGGTTTGGGAATTAACGAAGGAAACCTTTGTGCCAAGGGACGTTTTGGACATGGCATCATACATAATGAAAACCGTATCAAATCCCCCCTTATGAATATTGGAGGAACTTTCAAAGAAGTAGGTTGGGACGAAGCCATTAAAACTATAGTCGAACGCGTTCAAGCGACTATTAATCGAAGTGGACCTGAGACTGTAGCTGGGGTAGGTGGAGAAAAACTAACCAACGAAGAAAGTTATCTTTTTCAAAAATTATTTCGTGGCCTTTACGGTTCTAACCAAATCACTAACCTAGCCCATATGAGGGCTCCTTATCTTAATCGGTTTATGGTTCGATGTTTTGAAAATGGCATCAACTCAAAGCCTGTGACAGAAATGGAAAAATCTGACGTTATTTTTATATTCAACTCTGACCTACCGTCAGAATATCCTGTTGGAGGTAACTCAGCTCGCAAAGGGGCTATATTTAACAGTACAGATCTTATCGTCGCGAACCCGCGCAAAGTTATTTTAAAAAATGAGGCCACTATTGATATTCGCCTTAATTATAATTTAGGATCTGATGCAACAGTGGTTAACCGAATTGCTCGTGTATTGATAGATCAAGGAATAGTAGATTCAAATAAAATTAAATCTGCTATACCAAATTACGATGAGATGGTTAATTCTCTATCTTCATTTACAGCGGAAGCTACTCAACAAATAACTGGAATCTCTGACGACGTTATAACACGTGCAGCAAATAGATTTGGGCGTACAGCAGATAGGTATCTTCTTATTGGAAATGACATATTCGACACGGGGCAAGGTGAAGAAATTTTAAATGCTCTTCTTAATTTATCTATTCTTGTTCATCATGGCGCGGAAGGCAGTGTTAGTATTTTCCCCCCTAGGGAACATTGCAACTCGCAAGGAGTTAATGACATGGGTTGCACACCAGATTTTCTACCTGGCTACAGACCAATAACAGATTCTAGTGCCCTGTCGTCACTAGCAGACGAATGGGGTGTCGACTCCCTCGAATTTGAAAGTGATAATCCTGCAAATGATCTTATTAAAAACTGTGCTAATGGAACAATTAAGTTTTTACACATTGCAGGGGAAGATCCAGTTCACTCTTATTACAAAGGTGCGGAAATCAAAAATGCTCTTCAGGTAGTTCCGTTTCTTGTAGTACAAGACATCTATATGACAGAAACTGCAAAGTTAGCTGATATCATCCTTCCCACAACAACATCTGTGGAAAAAGAAGGTTCATTTACCAACATGACTCGCCATGTACAAAAAGTCTTGCCGTCAACACCACCTCAATACCAATCACTTACAGACCATGATATTTTTGTTCGTTTAGCAAACATTTTTGAAACCAAAAACAAGAGTTCCTCTGTTCCAGAAGTTCAAGAGGAAATTTTAAAAACAGTTCCGATATATAAAGGCACTCTTCCTGGAACAAATTCCAAACAATGGAGTCCGGAAGGTTTTAAAAATAATCCCTGTTTCTATATTTCAGAGCCACCGCAAGCAATTGAGCGAAAGGAGGAATTCCCCTTCCAATTAGTTTCCAATAATCATATGTTCCATATTGGAAGCTACACCCAATACGCCGAAGCACTAACAGACATTGG
>JABGTQ010000310.1 GCA_018647025.1 Nitrospina sp.
GTTTTGCTTTAAGCCGACTTGCATTTTCTAGAATCATACTGCCCCCGGGAACAAGAGTTGCTGTCGCTCCAGAAATTGAAGTTCCTAGAATTGAATTTGTAACTCCCGATGACGACAGGGAACCAACCTGGGTAAAATCTACGTTACCCATGGATTCTCCTTCTAAAATCCATTCGATTCCCCTACGAGATGCTTCATCAATCTGCAGGTCAATGATCAAAACTTCAATTAGAACTTGTTGTGGCAGCAGGTCTAACTTCTTAACAACTTCTATAATCGCAGAGTAGTTTCTAGGGCTTGTCCTAATAATGAGGGCATTCGTGTCTTTGTCAGCTAGTATTGTAATTTTTCCCTCAACATCAGCTATTTTTCCACCGGTTAGTTTGACTTTTTTATTTTTATTATCACCGGTTTTAGATTGAGGCTTTTCTTTATTATTTTGGGAAGATTCTTTTCCTTGAGATGTTTTTGAGGTAGCTAAATCACCAAACTTTTTTAATTTAGATTGATTTGCATCGGCAGTATTAAATAATCCATCAAGAACACCTGCTATTGTCTCAGCCTCTCCATTTTGAACATAATAAACAAATGTGCTGGCATCTCCTTCTGAAACAGGTTGATCTAGCTTGTTAATCCAAAAATCGATTGTGGGTAAAATTCGTTCGAATGCGTTCACTACTAAAATAGAATTAAGTCTGCCAAGAGAAAGAAAGGTTAAAGACTCCCCGATTGAATCGGCATAGCCCATCGAAGAAAAAATTTCTTGTATTTCAACGACAACATTATCGGATTCAGCATGATTAAGCTTGTATAACTGGATGTCAGAAGATGCTAGCTTATCTACGTCTAATGACTCAACTACCTTTATTATGCGCCTAACATTGTTGGCCATTTCTATCATCATAATATTATTTGTTTCTGGAATTTCTATGAAACTAGCATTAGGAGTTAGTAATGGGGTTATAATTTTTTTCATAGATTCAACTGAGATGTGCTTGAGCGGGATGATCTGGATAATTAGGCGCTCTTTTTCAGGGATACTGGAATCGTTTCCGTAGTGGATGCTCAAAGGTTTTTTTGCGGCTTCTTTTATTCCAAGGAAACGATAAAAATCTCCACTTTTTGTTACCGTCACATTATGTAGGGCCAAAATTTGCTCAAGTACAGAATATAAGTCTTCTACTTGGATTTTGTTGAATGTTTGTAAAGTTACTTTCCCCTTCACATTAGTTTCGATTATGTAGTCAATTTTTAATAACTCACAGAACGTAGTTATGACATCGTACAGTTCTGTTTCTTCGAAGTTCAAGGTGATGTGTTTGGCTTTTTTAAGTTCTTTGGGAAGAGGTGGTTCTTGACTAGTCACCGTTTTTATTTTGTTTAAGGAAAGTAGCTTCCGGTCTTGAATTGATGTTTTTGTAACCTTGAGCTTTTTTGTCAACTGGTTTTTTTTTGTTTGGAAATTATTTTTAGGGCTAGTCTCAATCAAAACAGAAGATAGACTTGATATGAAAAATTTATTTTTATTTTCATCTTCTGCGAGATACCACGTTTGGTTGTCGTGAATATTTTTTTGCGTTCGTAGAAGATTATAAGTTTGGCCTTTTTCTGCAATCCCTGATTTTCTGTATTGACTTCCTGGTCCCTTGCGAAGAGGTACCTTTTCACCAGACACCTTAATTAGTCGGCTTATAGGGTGATCGGGAATACTTTTTAGTGCGCTTAGGTCTATTAAGTCTTCACCATTTTTATTTTTGCCGAAGTTTTCTTGAGTGACTTTTAATTTTCCCGATGTATTTTTTTCCGAGAACACCATCTTATCGATAGGATTCTTTTCCTTGAATTTTTCAAGTGCGGATTTTCTATTACCTAAACAACCTGAGGATAAACAAACGCTAATTATTAAAATCAATAAAAATATTTTTTTCATGTTGTTTTTTTGCTTTCTGTTTCCATTGTTTTGATAAATCCACTAACAGTGAGCTGAGCCTGCAGTTCTTCTAAGTCTGTTTTATTGATTCGTTGAACCGTGATCTCTTCTATGACCATAAACTTTTGGTTACTCTCTAACATGTGTATAAAATTGGTCAAGTTTCTAAGTTTTGATCGAGTCGTAACTTTGGTTGATATGGTTAATAAATTTTCCACATACTTAGGCTTATCGACCCTAAAACGTATAATGTTTACACCTGTTTGGTTTGAAAGTTTCTCTATTAAGTTTTGTTGTTCTGAAGCGGCTAAGGCTGGTTTAGTCTGGCTTGAAAAACGCTGGTCAAGAGTAGTACGAAGTAACTTATTTTCTGTGCTTATTGTTTTGTAATATGACTTCTGATTTAAAATTTCATAGCATTTTTGAATGAAAAGTATTTTATCCTGTATTTTTTTATTTAATTTTTTACTTTCCTGGTAAGTTGGTTGCGCAACGAATATGAAAATGAGCCAGGAAACAATAAAAGTCCCGCCAGCAAATAACACTTTTCTGTCTCTAGATGTTATTTGAATCATTCTTTGGTTCCTATAGCAGTTTTAATTGTAAATTTCTCACCCGTTGATTCAGTTATGATCGTACCCACAAAATGAGTATTCTGAAAATGACTTGATTGCTCTACTATTGGTATCAACTGCGATGCGTTTTTTGAAATTCCATTAAGCTCCATATTTTTTTTCTTGAACTGGATTTTTTTTA
>JABGTQ010000311.1 GCA_018647025.1 Nitrospina sp.
AAAAAATACCAAAAAAAAGTCCGTCCTTTGATTTTTGCCTGGAGTTGGAATGGAGTTGATTTGCCATTATTTCTTTTGGTGCTAATGTCATTGTTTGGAGTGGTGGAAAGTTGTTTATTTCCGGTAGTATGTTTTTTGTCTTTTCAATTTATTTTAACTATGGTTTACCATCGAACGCAATCTCAAAGGTTTTTTAATACAAAAGGGTAAAATTAAAACAATTGAGATTTTTGATTATTCATACTATGCAGAGCATATAGTTTTTTAACATATTTAATGTGTAAATAAAATGACTAGAGGTAATAAAGCTACCGGGATGTGGGCGAAATCAAAAATTAGAAGAATTTTAGGTCCAGTTCTGGTGATTGTTGGTTTGTTTTATACCTATCATTCACATTTGGATGGATGTCCTCGTGAAATTATTTTTCTGGCATGGGCACTGCTCCCTCCGATTTGGTTGATTATTGAATACTGGTTATTGTTCGATCGAAATGAGGAATCCTCGAGAGATTTCGAAACTTTTAAGCATAGCCACAGCTTAGCGCGAAATTTATGGGTTGGTTTCTTAGTTTTTCTTGTAGCTTATTATTCTGGAATTTTTTTTGAGGGGGGGTGAAATAGAATAAGGTTGCTGATCAGTTGTTTGTAGCGGGACTCACTTCTAGGTTACGCTCTGCGACGTAAGTTTGCATTCCATCACTTTTTTTTACGTGGTACCAAGGTTTTTCTTTCGGTGGGTGTGAACGTGCCATCATTTCATACCAATGCTCTTCACCCTTATAGCAAGAGTCCACCGCAACAATTACTCCATAATAACCGAATAGTTTATGATGAACTTGTTGCCCAAAGGCAAACTTATATTTTGATTTTGATTCAGACATGGTTGCTTTCGCAAGGGTATTAAAATATTGGTTCGTTTGGAAAGTTATCAGTTTTAACCAAAAAATAATTCAATCTGAAAAATATTAGGTTTAGGCGTGTCACCCTGCATTAATCCTATAAAAATAATCACCTAACTTAAAAGCACTTCCATTTCTAACGACACCCAAAAATGTTTTTAATTTTTCGTCAGTAAGCTTAGCTAAAATAGTTTTTTGGAGTTCTTCGAAACTAATTTCTTCCCAAAAAGAATAGTCAGCAGATCTCTGAAGAGGATATTTGGAAATATCCTCCATCTCAATATGGTACTGATCCGGAGTCATATGTACGGATTTTTTAGTTGGGGTTTGAATAATTGAAGATTTGCTAAATATTTATTGTGCATTAGAAAATCATAAAATAAATTATAACCTAGAAACTATCTAGTGCAAAGGCTCATATTTGTGCATTGCAATATGCTTTTGATTTGGCACAGAGGTCTCTTTTTTTGTTAACCATTTGTATTAACATGGTACTAATATTTTAAAACTATAAAATATTAAAACTTCTTACACTATCTATGTAATAAGTTTTGCTTTATTAAGAATTAAATTTTTACTATTTTTGAATTTTCGCAAATACAATATTTGCTTAAACTAATGATAATATGATTATTAGAATGAAAATATATTTTAGTGAAATGCCTAAACATTTGTGAGTCCATTGCAAAAAACGACAAGGGTAAAATTAATACATAAGTGATCAATTAAACGGAGGTTATGTCTGTGCTACTTGCAATTGATGTTGGGAACTCTAACAATGTTATAGGCTTGTTTTCTGGAGATAAACTTTTGACTCATTGGCGTATTCGAACTGAATGGACTCGTACTTCT
Organism: Nitrospina sp.; assembly: GCA_018647025.1. Taxonomy (GTDB): domain Bacteria; phylum Nitrospinota; class Nitrospinia; order Nitrospinales; family VA-1; genus Nitromaritima. The sequence continues at coordinate 1,752 of JABGTQ010000311.1, forward strand.
GACGAGTATTGGGTCCTAATCAAGGAATTTATCCTACTTAATGATGTAGACGTAGACATTATTGATGATATTATTATTGCTTGTGTGGTTCCACCTTTAGTCCCTATTTTAAAGGATATGAGTAGAAAATATTTTTCTTGCGATCCGTTAATTGTTGGGCCAGGAATTAAAACTGGGATATCCATACTTTATAAAAATCCAGCAGAAGTAGGTGCTGATCGTATTGTCAATTCTGTAGCGGCTTATGAGAAATATGGGGGTCCACTGATAATCGTTGATTTTGGTACAGCGACAACATTTGATGCTGTTTCTAAAAAAGGTGAGTATTTAGGAGGTGCGATTTTTCCAGGTGTTTTGTTGTCTTTGGAGGCTCTTTTTAAAAATGCAGCCAAACTTCCTCGTGTTGAAATGGCAGAACCTGAGAACGTCATAGGAAAATCGACGGTTGAGAGTATTCATTCGGGAACCATATACGGATTTGTTAGTATGATTGATGGGATGGTTTTAAAAATGCAGGAAGAATTACAAGAGAAAGCGCATGTTATTGCAACTGGAGGGATAGTTGACTTGATAGCTTCTAAATCCAAGTCGATAGATACTATAGACCCTTTTCTAACTCTTGAGGGATTGCGTATCATACACCAAAGAAACTATGGATAGTTGATAGCCATTGCAGCTATAAAAGTTATCAACCGGAGGTCTTATTTTAGGAGTGTTTTAATGGGTATTGAAAGAGGTGGTGACGCCGAATATGATAATAGCAGGCCAACTTTAGAAGAACTGGCGCCGAAGATTGAAGATGCTATTACAAGTAGTTTAGAAGCAAACTCGACGACATTAAAGCTATCGGGTAAATATTATTCTACAGACGAGATTACTTTATTGACCCAATCTATTCAAGTTAGAGAGGTTCTGATTCTGGATTTAGAAGATAATCAAATTGGTAATGAAGCATTAAAAATTTTGACTGAATCAAGTCAGTTGTTAAAGCTTGAAGTACTAAAGCTTGGGGTTAATTTCATAACAGATGAAGGTATAAAGGAATGGGCAAACTCTTCAAAGGTTACTCTAAAAAATATTAAATCGCTGTCTTTGTCAGACAATAAATTAACTGATGATTCTCTAGTCGATTTGGTTAAATCATTAAATTTTCCACAATTAGAATCGCTTGATATTGGTTGGATGGAAGCTGGAAACAAAACGGTGACAGCTATAGGCACATCCGACAATCTACCCTGCCTAAAAAAACTTGATCTTGAACGTAGTTATGTTGATGCTGAGGGTATTCGTTTGCTGATCGATGGTAAGGTTGCTGAAAACCTTGAAGAATTAAATCTTGCGGCAAATAAATTTGGTGATGAGGGAGTAAAAATTATTGCGGGAGCTTCCAAGCTTAAAAACCTTAAAGTCCTTAACCTATCACAAAATATGATTGGGGATGATGGCGCTAAAGCTATTGGAACCTCGGCTCAATTAAGTGGACTGACTCATCTTTATATGGGAAGAAACGCTTTTGGTCCGGAAGGTGCGAAAGCAATTCATGAAACTAAAATTCTGACTCAACTAAAGACACTTGTTCTTCAGGAGGGAGTAGAAACTACGCCAGGTTTAGTTAATTATTCTCGACCTGAATTATTACGTCCAGAAGACCCAGAGTTGTCTATCCCAGGGGAATAATGCTCTTTATATACTGAATTAAAGGTAAAAAAATAGAAATTGGTATTTGTAAACCATCAAGAAGCTGTTTACGATTTTTATGGCTTTGGTGGCCTGTGCGGTTATGTCTGTTTAGAAAACCTTGAGTGTTTTTAGTTGACTTAAATTTTTAGATTCACGAAGGGCT
>JABGTQ010000051.1 GCA_018647025.1 Nitrospina sp.
ACAAGAGGTTTTTAATGTTTAGTAGCTTTGTCAACACGTTGAAGTTTTTTAAGAGGTTTTGTTGTTTTTTAATTATATTTTCAATATTTTCTCAGGCGAATCCTAGTTACGCAAAAGATGTAAGAGTTGGCTTTATAGATATTCAGTCAGCGGTTACTAACACCAAGGAATGGAAAAAAGAATTTGCTGCGTTTAAAACTAGATTTCAAAAAGAAAAAGAAAAAATTACTAAAAAAGAAAATAATTTAAAAAAAATGATCGAAAACCTTAATAAACAGAGTATGGTTCTTAGCCCCGAAAAAAAGAAAAAAAAAGAAGAGACCTTAATTAAACAAAAGAAAGAATTTGAGCGTCATGTGCAGGATAAAAACGAGGAATTTGCAAAAACAGAAAAAATGATTACGAGTAAAATATTAAAGAAAATGGTCAAAATTGTTACAGATTTAGGTAAAAGTAAAAAATTTACAATGATTCTAGAAAAGAAAGTTGGTATTTATTTTGACCAGTCTGTCGACCTCACTTTACTGGCAACTCGAACATACAACAGTCAAAATTAAGAAATTTATCACGAATATGATTGATCTAATAATAAATAGATTGATCGTCAATATGTGCTTTTGAAGGCAGTAGTCTATGATGGATATTGATGAAATTAAAAGGATAATACCACATCGATACCCGTTTCTGTTGGTGGACCGCGTGGTTGAGTGTGATATGGATTCACGCATTGTCGGTGTAAAAAATGTCACTGCTAATGAACCTTTTTTTCAAGGACATTTTCCAGAGTATCCAATCATGCCAGGAGTTCTCATCATTGAAGCCCTTGCTCAGGTTGCCTGCATTCTTGCTTTAAAAATTTTAAAAAAAGAGGGACATGGATCGGTTTTTTTTACGGGAATTGATGGAGCAAAGTTTCGGCAACCGGTGCGCCCAGGTGATCAATTGCGGCTAGAATTGGTCAAGATAAAACAAAGGGGAACATTGTTTCGTTTCCAAGGTAGTGCTTATGTAGAGGATAAACTCGCTGCAGAGTGTACTCTTCAGGCAATGTTGGGAAAAAATACGGGTGATTTGGTAAAGTAGGCTTGCGTAAAAATAAAATACCAAACGGCCCTCCCCCCCGACGGTTTCTAATCAAATTTTTTTTAATTATAATTTTAAATTACAGTTGGAATTTTTACGGTGGCTATCCATAGCAACTCTGAAATCCATCCCAGTGCTGAGATAGGAAAAGACGTTCGAGTTGGGCCTTTTTCTACTATTGGGAGGAGAGTGAAAATTGGGGATCGAACAGAAATTGGCCCCAACGTTTATATAGAAGCAGATACAGTCGTGGGAGCAGATTGTAGAATTTTTCACGGGGCATCTATTGGGGGTGATCCACAGATTGCAGGTGTTAGGGATATCGTATCTTTCGTAGAGATTGGTGATCACACTATAGTGCGAGAATTTGTTACAATCCACCGTTCCGGTAATCAGAATAAAAAAACAATAGTAGGTAAAAATTGCCTTATTATGGCATATGCGCACATTGCCCATGATTGTGTCATAGGAAACGACGTGGTTCTTGTCAATGCAACTTCACTGTCAGGTCATATCATTGTAGAAGACCGTGCTTTTATTTCTGGGATGATAGGAGCTCATCAATTTGTTCGATTCGGTAAACTTTCAATGACCGGTGGCATGAGTCGAATCGTAAAAGATATACTTCCATATTCGACTGTAGAGGGAAACCCTGCTCGGCTCATTGGAGCAAACGCAATAGGTCTCAAAAGAGCAGGGATAGCTCCTAGGGTAAGGAGTGGCATAAAAAACGCGATAAATTTTATTATGCATGAAGAACTAAATACTACCCAAGCGATCAAAAAAATAAAAGAAGAAATTGAAATGTCAGATGAAATTAACTATCTTGTGAACTTTGTAAATCAATCCAATCGAGGAATTATTAGATAATGTCAGAGTTTAAGGTAGGAGTTGTTGGTGTTGGAAAGATGGGTGAATATCATGTAGGCGTATTGTCTGAGATGCGCGAAGTAGATTTGGTTGGTGTTGTAGATAGCGACCAAGAGCGGGCTAAAAAAATATCTGAACAATACAAAACTCGTAGTTACAAGAACTACAAAGACCTATTCAACGAAGTTGATGCGGTTGTAGTTGCTGTGCCGACTTCCCTGCATTATGCGATTGGCAAGGAATTTATAGAAGCGGGAATCCACACTCTATTAGAAAAACCGTGTACTGATGACTTAAGTAAGGCGGAAGAGTTGTTTGATCTCGCTGAAAAGAAAAAAATAACTCTTCACATAGGCCATGTAGAAAGATTCAATGGCGCTGTTCAAGAGTTATTTAAAATTGTCAAGGATCCAATATATATTGAATGTAGACGCATGAGTCCATTTTCTAGCCGAATCAAGGACGATGGGGTCGTGCTTGATATCATGATTCATGATATCGACATTGTTCTTAAACTTGTTGATTCTACTGTGGCCAATATAAATGTAATTGGGAATTCAATCTTTTCTAAACGAGACGATTTAATCAATGCTCAAATAGAATTTGAGAACGGATGTATAGCAAATATTCTAGCAAGTCGAGTATCTCAAAATAAGGTAAGGACGCTTGAAGTAACTCAAAAGGAATCGTCCATATTACTCGACTATACAGAACAGGAGATTTTTGTTCATCGTCAGTCATCTTCTGAAAGTCAACTAAGCCCGGGTTCGTTAAGATATAAACAGGAATCTCTAATAGAACGAATATTTGTGCATAAGGACAATCCGCTTAAACTGGAACTTAAACACTTTATAGATTGTGCGGAAAATGGAAGTCAGACAAAATTAGCTATAAAGAAGGAATTAAATTCTCTTCAGATAGCATTGCAAATATTAAGTCAATTCAAATCTGGAAGGCAATAATTTTATTCAAAAATTATAAGTTTCATAACGGGTCACCTCCAACCTTTTATCTGATAAAATGTCCGATATAGAAAAAAAAATAGGGTTGCTGGCTGGAGCAGGAGAAGTTCCCGCATACTTTTCCAAGCAAGCTGCCCAAAAAGGTATACGTATTATCGCAGTTTCTTTTTCTGATGAAATACACGCAAATATAGAACCATTAGTGGAAAAATCCTATTCTATAGGAATAGGAAAACCTGGAAAAATTTTCAAAACATTTAAAGATCAAAATGTAACTGATATTGTGATGTTGGGGAAGGTGGATAAAAAAATAATTTTTCAACCCAGTTTCTTTGATTTACGGGCAGTTACGTTTTTTAAAAGCCTTCTAAGTCAGGAAGATAAAATACTTCTATTGGGGGTGATCAAAGAAATAGAAAAAGAAGGATTGAACGTCCTAGATCAAAAAGAATTGTTAGGTGAAATTTTTCCAGCGAAAGGTGTTCTTACTAAAAGAAAACCGTCAGTCAAAGAAATGGAAGATATAAATTTTGGAATCCCAATTGCCAAAAAACTTGCAGATATGGAAATAGGTCAAACGATAGTGGTGAAAAATAAAACGGTAGTCTCGGTAGAAGCAATTGAAGGTACTGATAAAGCATTAGCGAGAGGTTGCGAGTTGTCACGCGGAAAGTGTGTTGCCGTTAAAGTAAGCCGAACTAATCAGGACTATCGATATGATGTTCCTGGTATTGGACCACAAACAATGGAAAGTCTTAAAAGTGGTGGGGCTTCGGTATTGGCAATGGAGGCAGGAAAGGTAATGGTTGTTGATCAGGAAAAAGTAGTAGAGGTGGCAAACCGAGCTAAAATATCCATTGTATGCGTATAAAAAGTAACAGTTTTATCACGCTCTAAATTTTTGATAACTTCTTAGTAATATTAATGACAGGCAAGTCCATCCGATTTCTAATTGTTGCTGGAGAAGCTTCTGGAGATATGCATGGGAGCGGATTGGTCCGCGCCTTAAAAAATTACCACCCTAATTGTGAGTTTAGTGGATTGGGTGGTGAACAGATGCGGCGGGAAGGGGTAAAGACATTTTATGATATTGATCGTATGGGAGCCGTTGGTGTCATAGAGGTATTAGGGGACTTACCTCATTATTATAAGGTATACCGTAAACTTTCCATTGAAATAGGAAGTGGTAGTTATGATGCTGTAATACTTATTGACTATCCAACTCTTAATCTTCGTCTTGCGAAATTATGTAAAAAGCATTCCTGCCCAGCACTTTTCTTTATAAGTCCTCAGGTTTGGGCTTGGCGTAAAGGTAGAATAAAGCAAATTAAACGCACTGTGAATAAAATGTTTGTAATTTTTCCTTTTGAAGAGGTTTTGCTAAAAAAGGAAGGGGTTGACGCTGAGTTTATGGGGCATCCTTTTGTCGAAACCGTAAAAACATCGATGTCTCGTGATGAAGCGATGTCGGAATTTTCACTAGATTCTACAAGAAAAATAATTGGATTGATGCCAGGAAGTCGAAATAGTGAACTTAAATATCTTCTCGATATCATGATCAACTCAGCTAACGAAATTAAAAAAAATATCAAAGACTGTCAGTTTATTTTACCAGTTGCTAATACGTTAAACACTGAGGATATAAAAGATCGAATAAAATCCAATGCGGTTGATATAAAAATAGTAGAGGGGAAATCATATGACGTAATGAACTGTTGTGATTTTTTAATTATTGCTTCTGGTTCAGCAACACTTGAAGCTGCTTTACTTGGGTGTCCTATGGTTATTATATACAAATTAAACTGGGTAACTTATTGGTTGGCACGAGTGCTTGTTAAAATCAAATTATACGGACTAGTAAATATCGTAGCGGGAGAAGAAGTTGTTCCTGAGCTGATTCAGAGCAAGGCAACAGTGAAAAATATTACCAAAGAAGTAGTAACGATTATGTATGACTCAGAAAGACGTGATAATTTAAGGTCCCGTTTACTGAAAGTCCGTAAATCTCTGGGTGATCCGGGTGTATTAGATCGAGTCGCAGAAAGTATGATAGATTTTATTAGGGAGCGAAGGAAGGGTGAAAAAATTTCTATTTAACTTTATTCTTCCATATATATTGTATGTAGTAATCTTCTTTTGGTGTTGGTCAATTCGAAAATCTCCAAAAAAAAAGGAAGCTGAAGATTATGTGCAAAATTATTCAGGAAATTATATTTTAACCCTATGGCATGGGCGTATTTTTTATTTATTTTATCACTTACGCCGAAGGTCAGATTTTCATTTATTGATAAGTCCCAGCGTAGATGGTGATTTGCTTGCGAGGCTAGCTCGATTAATGGGTTACTCCGTTATACGTGGGTCAAGCTTCAAGAAAGCAATATCATCAACACGTTCATTAATCAAAATACTTAAACGTGGTGAGAGAATTATTATTATTGCAGATGGATCACGTGGACCAAGATTAAAAGCCCAGTCGGGGTGCATTCAGATTGCAGGTATCACCAATTCTCCTGTCATACCAATGACTTATGGGGCCAAGAGAAAAATTGAACTGAGTACTTGGGATCGGTTTGTATTGCCACTTCCATTTAGTTGTTGCACGATAAATTACGGGAATCTAATTTCTGTGCCACCTCACCCAAATGAGAAAATAATCGAAGAAAAACAGACAGAACTAGAAGAATCTCTCAACCTTCTTACCAAAGTGAGTGAGTAATTTAAAGTTCTATAAATCAATAAAATCAAATACTTTATAATTTTTATTTCATAAAATATCAAAAGAGAAGAAGTCTTGTTTGAAAAAGAAGCGCAGTTATGCTAGATTTTCCACTTCTCCGCAATACTTTATAAAAAAACAAAAAATTCAATTAGGTTTGGTCGCGAGACTTATGGGTTTAAATTGTATAGCTTAAGAAAGCTCGTTTTCTACTCAGTTAAAATGCCCAATTTAAACTATTTAGAACTTTGGTGAGTTATCTATGTTTAAATTATAATAGATGAAAATATCAGGTAAATTTATCAGCAAATAAAAAAACGGTGTATTTATTGTTCATTAATATATAAAAAAAGTTTAGGAGGTAATTAGTATGACCCCCAAAGAAGTATTGGATTTAGCGAAAAAAAATGAAGTTAAAATTGTGGATATCAAATTTACGGATTTGTTAGGTACGTGGCAACATTTTTCCGTACCCACAAGTGAACTGGAAGAAAGCTTATTTGAAGAGGGGCTTGGGTTTGATGGCTCGAGCGTTAGAGGATGGCAGGCAATCAATAACAGCGATATGATCGTAATACCGGATCCGACAACAGCAATGATGGACCCTTTCATGAATGTTCCTACTCTAAGCTTGATATGTAATATCTCCGATCCAATAACAAAGGAAAAATATTCTAGGGATCCTCGATATATTGCTCAAAAAGCAGAGTCTTACATGAAATCGACAGGACTTGGGGATACAGCATACATTGGACCGGAAGCAGAGTTTTTTATTTTCGATGACGTGAGATATCAAAATGATTCGAACCAGGCTTTCTATGCGGTGGATTCAGAAGAAGGAATATGGAATTCTGGAAATTCTGGAAGAGACGAAGAACCAAATTTAGGGTATAAACCACGACACAAAGAAGGTTATTTCCCAACATCACCAACTGACAGTTTACAGGACATTAGGAGCGAAATGTTGCTTGCAATGGAAGAAGTTGGTATTGAGATGGAATGCCACCACCATGAAGTGGCGACAGCTGGGCAATGTGAAATTGATATGCGTTATGCTCCTTTAGTAAAATGCGCAGATAACTTAATGTGGTACAAGTATATCGTTAAAAATATAGCTAAGCGTCACGGTAAAACCGCAACATTTATGCCGAAGCCACTATATGGAGACAACGGAACTGGAATGCATGTGCACCAAAGTATCTGGAAGGGTGGCAAACCTCTTTTTGCTGGGGATGGATACTCAGGATTTAGTGAAATGGGTTTGCATTATATCGGAGGAATTTTGAAGCATGCGAGGGCAATTTCTGCTTTTACCGGACCAACTACCAACTCATACAAAAGATTAGTTCCTGGTTTTGAGGCACCTGTCAATCTCGCCTATTCAAGTCGAAATCGAAGTGCTGCTGTTAGAATCCCAATGTACTCACAGAGCCCAAAAGCAAAAAGGATGGAGGCTCGCTTCCCTGATCCTTCTGCAAACGGTTATCTAGCTTTTGCGGTTATGCTTATGGCTGGGTTAGATGGAATTGAAAATAAAATTGACCCTGGTGAACCAATGGATAAAGATTTATATGCAATGGGAAGGGAAGAGTTGGCTAATATTCCTACGCTTCCAGGTTCATTGGACGAAGCATTGTGTGCACTAGAGGCAGATCATGATTTCATGCTAAAAGGAGATGTGTTTACTCAGGATTTGATAGATACATGGATTGATTACAAACGTGAAAATGAAGTGGACCAATTGCGATTACGTCCACATCCTTATGAGTTCTATATGTATTATGATGTTTAAACTAATTTTGGTGTAATAGTCAAACCCTCGGCTTTAGCCGAGGGTTTTTTTTTGATTAGATTTAGGCACTAATTATAATTATCATTAAGTAAAAAATAAATAATATTAGAAAGATGACGGATAATTTACAACTATATAACTCAATACATAATTGTGACCCTTGGGAGGAAAGCTTTGAAAAATCTCTGCGAGAATACAATTTTATAGAACCAAAAAAGGCTTGGAAAAATATTCTTACATTGTCAAGGCAATCAAATTTTGAGGGTTTGTTTCCTGGATTTATTAAATCGTTTATAAAAACAATAGGGTCATCATACAACCCAGATTTAGCACTAAACAATTTTGAGAGATTTACTGAAACAATAGAAGATAAAAACTACCTATATACGATTCTCTATAATTCGCAAGAAACCCTTAAATCGCTCATTGTTTTATTTTCAGGAAGTCAGATTTTAACTGATACGTTGCTAAGCGATCCTTCATTTTTTGAATGGATAAATAATTCAGAAATAATCAACAATTCAAGGTCAAAAGATGAATTCATGAGAGCATACTATGAATTCTCAGGGGAACAGTATTTGGATATAAACACTCCTGAACTGCTACGAAAATTTAAAAAAAGAGAATACATACGAATCGGACTTAGGGACTTATTGGATAAAACAGATTTTGAAGAAACAGGAAGAGACCTTTCATGTTTAGCAGATTTAAGTTTGCAAGTTGCATATGAATATGCAGAGAAAAAAATAAAAGAAAAATATGGTGTTCCTTATTATAAGAAAAATAAAGAACAATTGAAGGAAATAGAATTTTCAATACTGGGAATGGGTAAACTGGGAGGTTTAGAATTAAATTACAGTTCGGATATAGATTTAATTTATATCTACACTTCAAGTAATGGAGAAACACAAGAAACAGAAAACTATCCAGATACCATAAATATAAGTAGTCATGAATACTTTACCAAGTTAGCTGAATTGTTAACAAAAACAATAGATGAGATAACATCAGATGGAAACGTATTTCGAGTGGATCTTAATTTACGGCCAGAGGGCGCTACTGGGCCAATAGTTAATTCGCTTGAAAGTTGTGAAATATATTATCAATCATGGGGTCGTTTATGGGAGAGACAGGCTCTTATGAAAGCAAGAGTTTCGGCCGGAAGTGAGTCCTTGGGGAAGTTATTTTTTTCGATGATGGAACCATTTGTTTATAGAAAAAACATAGATTTTTCAGCAGTGAAAGAAATAACAAGTATGAAAGAAAAAATAAACCAGAATATACAAAGAAAAAATATAAGTAGAAGAAATATAAAGCTTGGTAAAGGAGGAATACGAGAAGTTGAATTTACAGTTCAAACTTTTCAATTGATATTTGGAGGTAGAGAAAAAAGAGTAAGAGGTGGTAATACAATAAAAGCTTTAAAATCCATTTATAAATTAAATTTTATCGAAGAAATTGAATATAAAAAACTAAAGAAAGCATATATTTTTTTAAGAAA
>JABGTQ010000312.1 GCA_018647025.1 Nitrospina sp.
ATGCAATGCGATTACAATTCCTGCATTATATGACCCCAAAAATCCAGGAGTAGGAAGAATGGTAATTAGAATCGCTACTATAACCCCAAGAATGAGAAGTGAAGGAATGGTCTTATATTGCAAATCAAATGCAAAATAAAGCGGGTATACTGAAAAAATATTCGCGACCCAAACAAGAACCGAATAAACACTGATTTTTGCTAAGGTTCCAATTTTTTTGACAACCTCACAGCCCACCGTAAATTCATCAAGAAGGTACTTAGTTTTATCCGCCCATTTTTCACTCATAAAACCTAAAAACCAGCCGACTATTTTCATCATTTTTTTTTTGTGGTTTAACAATAAATATATAAATACAATGATAAGAATTACTGCCAACACACAAATTTGACCAAACTTGATTGCCATTTCTTGTACCGAAAATCCTGAAAACTCTATATTTGAGGAAAATGCATCTGCTTCAAACCAAAAAACCCATATAAAAATTAGCAGAAGAATTATCATATCAAATAATCGTTCCACAACGATGGAGGCGAATGCAGCTGCAAAGGTAATGTTATATTTTTTGGAAAGAAGATAAGGGCGTAGTATTTCGGCAGCGCGTGCTGGTAAAAAATTTCCCATAAAACCAACCATCATCGGCGAATATAAGCCGCTAACATTTATTTTCAGGGAAGATTCTAAAAGTGCCTGCCAACGGTAAGCTCGAAAAATATAACTCAATACAATTAATACAATGGCAGGAAAGATATAAATGTAGTCCATCTCTTTGAATGAAGAGATTACCTCACTAAAAGACACATTTCTCAATGTGTAATAGAGCGCAATCAATGCTATGACTAGTCCAAAGGCAAGTTGTCGATATTGTTTCAAGGCAGGTCCGCTAGAATTATTTTTGCAGCGTGAATATCTTTTTTAATCTGTTCAACCAATTGATCCGCTGATTTGAATTTCACTTCACTTCGTATGCGACGAATAAAAACAACCTCAATTTCTTGGCCATATATTTTCCCCTCAAAATCAAAAATATGTGCCTCTACACTCAGCGTATCACGTTTAAATGTGGGATTAAAACCAACATTTACCACTCCATTATATTTTATACCCTTATGTTTGATAACAACTGCATATACCCCAATCCCTGGTATTTGAACTCGACTAGTATCTAAGTTAGCTGTTGGGAACCCAATTTTCTGACCTGTCTTATAACCTTCTATAACTGGACCGGGAATGGAATAATAACGACCTAAAAACTCACCTGCTACTTCCATCTTTCCATCTTCCACAAGTTCCCGGACGTATGAACTGCTGACAAGGTGCCCATTTAGCTTTATCGGATCAATAATATGTGTACGAAAACCATATTCTTCGCCCATTTGCTTTAGATAACGAACCGTTCCCTCTCGCCCTCTTCCAAAAGCATAATCAAACCCAACCACCACCTCCTTGACCCCAATGCACTGAGCCAAAATATTTTGGGCAAATTCTCTCGGATGCTGATCAGCAAATTGGCGTGTAAAGTCTGCACAGACAACTAAGTCAATACCACATTCCTCAATCAACTCCATCTTCTTTCGAAATGTTGTTAGTAATGGTGGCACCTTATCCGGGGCAAGAACCTTAAGCGGGTGTGGTTCAAAAGTGAATGCAATGGCAGTTCCTCCGTTTTCTTTTGCCAATTGTGCTGTTTTTCTGAAAAGAATTTGATGGCCCACATGCACACCGTCAAAATTCCCTATGGCAACAACCGGATAAGGAATTAGATCTGAGATATCTTTCGTACCACGAATTATTTTCATTCTAAGTTTTATTCTTAATATCTTTTAAAATGAAACTTTAGACTCCAGGCCTAGTACTGGTAGAAATTCAAAGAATAGTTTGCTACACTTTTGTTTCCCATAAACAAAGGAGTTCCCCAATGTTTGATATCGGATTTTTTGAGTTGCTAGTTATTATGGGTATTGCGGTGGTCGTTATCGGACCTCAAAATCTTCCCCGCCTAGCTAAATCCATTGGAAAAGGCTGGGGTGCGTTTCAGGGCACCTTCAATGACCTTAAAAAAGATGTTATGGACGAAGCTGAGGGCTTGAGACAAGCAACCGATATCGATAAATTAGAGCAAGATATTGGAGCTGCCACCAAAGTTGATGTCGACGTTAATCTCAGCATGAATGACATCAACTATGATTCTAAACCATCGGATCAAGAAAAATCCTAAACTTTTTATTTAAGACGGCCTATTAAGGTCTGTATCCTTAGTGATAAGCTCTGTCTCATTCCACCCATTTATATCAAGTCTTCCAACAGCGTTGTTATTTTCTGGACTATTATTTTTATTACTAGCCCATAGAAGGAGAGAAGTTAATAATACCGGTGTTGCCTCTTTCAACCTAAGCATGGGATTTATCGCCACCCTGATGGCCGATTTTTCTGGAATGATGTCTGTGGATATACATTCTTGGAATACGATAACAATCTTATCCCATCAGGGCTATTCTTTTCTTGTAACCGTGTTGTTTGGATTCGCTGTTGGCTGGTCCTACACCCAACCTTTTTCAAAAACAGCTTTATTTATTTATATTATGTGCACCTTAGGTATGTTCGCATGTGTATATTCTGGATACCAGTTAGTATTTTCTTAAAAACTTAATAATTTTTTTTTTAGTTTCCTGCTCCACCAGGAAGATTAAATCTGTGTACTAATTCTCCACCATAGAAACCTGCATTCAAAACAGTGAATAACCCTACCATCAACAAAAAGTGGTGAAGCACATTACACCAATTTTTATATCTAAACCTGGACAAAATAATCACGCAAAAAAATATAATTATAGTCGAAAAAGTGAAAAAAAGGTGTTTTACGACAAATGGTTTAAATTCATCCTTTAATTCAATACTCATCAATCCAAAGAATCCGATTACTGCGACTGGGAGCGAGCAATAGAAGCCAAGTTTTATGTTAAATGAACCCGCTTTAGCTACAATTTTTTCACCTCTAAAATTTCCATACAGTTCAAATAAAGTCCCGGTCACCAAAAGACCAATTGGAAAATGAACTAGCAGGGGGTGTAGCTTGGCAAAAAACATTTATTACGTCTTTTTTTGTAAATTGCGGCGACGCGTCAACTCTGCAAGAATTACTCCTGTCGCAACAGCAACGTTAAGCGATTGAATTTTTTCTGTACCAGATATTCGTACTACTTGATCACATCGTTTTTTTACACTTGAAGAAAGACCTTCCTGCTCATTCCCAAATACAACTACACAGGGGAAACTTATTTCAATATCATAAAGCGACTGTTCGGCATTCAGGTCAGTTCCTATAACAAAAATTTTTCTCGACATAAAATCCCGCAAAGCAGAAGCAAGATCCGTGCATTGGTATATAGGGGTTATTTCCATAGCACCCTCTGCAGTTCTTGCTGCAGATGGAGTCATCCTAGCCTGACCTTCCTGCCTCGAAACCACCATTCCCTCTACACCAAAAAATGCGCAGGTTCTTAAAATAGCTCCTAGGTTATGTGTATTCCCGATGCAATCTAGGGCCACAGCAATGCCCTTTTTCCCCAAGCCAGTCTTAATAAAAGGATATATAGAAGATGGAATAATTGGACGAACCACCATAACTATACCTTCATGATGAGTAGCAGATGCTACTTTGTTTAAAGACTCTAGGTCTAACTCTCTATATGGTAGCTTTTTAACGGCACACCATTTTTTCACAGATACCAATGCAGGAGAACGTTGTTTCGAAAAAAATAAACGGCAAAGATCGTCTGGACGACTCTTAAAAAACTGCATACAGGTATTCCAACCATATAAGGTGAACTCTGTATCTTTTAGACGCTTAGACTCTAACGGCGCAGATTGATTAATCATTTTATTAGCAGATAAGTTAAAGCAAATAATTATGAATCATCCATGACCACTCATCATAAAGCTTTCGGAGGATTTAAATTGAGGTTTTGGAAAGTGATCAACTCTTTCAAAAAAAATTCGAGCATTATGGACCAACTCATCAACAGTCAGCAATTGATACATAGAACTTCGAAATGAAGCGGCCCCTGGATAACCATAAACAAGCCATGAAGCAAACTTACGTAGATAGATGATTGTATTTCTTATATCATATTTATCTCTCAATAACTCAAGGTAGCGATCCAGAACTTTGCAAGGCGATTCAAAGTCATTTTTATTAAACCCTATGCATTCTTTAAATATCCATGGATTTCTCAACGCCCCGCGACCTATCATTACCGCGTCGACTCCAGAATCATTTAATAATTTTTGGGCTTGGTCCACTGTCCGTATATCACCGTTACCTACAATTGGTAATTTTGCCCTTTGTTTGACCTCTGCTATCAAATTCCAGTCGGCCTCACCTTCATAACCCTGAGCACGTGTTCGCCCATGTATTGCAACCCACTCACATCCAGAGTTATTAGCTGCCCTCACGCATTCATGAATAGTCAGTTCATCGTGGCTCCAACCTGTCCGCATTTTAACAGTAAGAGGCAGCTCTATTTTTCTTTTTATTTTTGTTAAAAAAGTTTCTAGGTAAGCTGGATCGCGCATCAGTGCTGCGCCACAACCTTTCTTCACCACCTTCTTTACCGGGCACCCTAAATTGATATCAACAAATGAAGCTCCAGCCTCCTTAACATAATGAGCTGCATTTATTATATCTTCTTCCGACTCACCAAAGAGCTGAATCCCTACTAAAGATTTAGACTTTGGATGAACCTCTATCATTTTATGAGTTTTCCCTGAATTATAAAGGAGACCCTTAGCCGAAACTAATTCGGAAACCAAAACCCCTGCTCCCATTTCATCCATTAACTGACGGAAACAAACATCAGTAATTCCGGCCATTGGAGCTAACCAAAACTGGTTACGCGCCCCATCGATCAATTTACTACCCAAGGATTCAGAAGAAAGAACATCTTTATTATTACTTATATATGAGTTTTGGCGATCCATTTTTTCTATTCAACCTTATCAATATAAGGTTGAAAGTGAGGTGGATAAATTGCTGTTAATTGGAGTTTTGTATCAAAACACTGAAACTGCATACGGTGATGATGTAGATTAAAGTCTTGATCAGAAACTTTTCCATGACCATAAACAGAATCATTGTAAATAGGGAGTCCCACACTAGCCAAATGAACTCTTATCTGGTTTGTACGCCCCGAATGTGGAGTCACTCTCAGTAAAGAAAGATTATTAATTGATGTTAGCCACTCAACATCCGTAAGTGCTGTTTGAAATCCAGGAACCTCGTCCCCAACAATCCTTTTAGAAGCTCTCTGCTTTCCGATTGGTTTATCTATCGTAAATTGCTTTGATAGTGGAACACCTTCTACCAGTGCAAAATATTCTTTCTTAATTTGACTTTGTTTAAATTCCTGCATGAGAAAAGCTGCTGCCTTTTGTGTCCTAGCAAACACGATTACTCCTGTTGTCATAACATCAAGTCTCTGAACCGGACGAGGCACTTCATGGGGGTACACTTCCTTTAAAATCTCGGTCATTGAATTCTTAAAATATCGTCCACAGGGGTGCACTGGAATAGGAGCACTTTTATTAAACGCACGAATATTTTTGTCCTCGTAGATAACATTTAAGGTTATATCTGCCGCTGGCTCTATCCGAAAACCCCCATTTGTAATAGTAAGGTCGCCTGCACTTAATTTCTGACCAACTATTGCTACCTTACCATTGATAATAATTTTCCCCGCAATAATCTGACGTGACCACTCTTTCTCATCTTGATAAGAAAATCGCGTTGCAAAATATTTCTCGATGGGGAAACTATTATATTTAGATGGAACATGAGAGCGGTAAATCTGCTCAGTTGGAGGAAGTGTACGTAATCGATTCATAGCAAAATTATATTTTATTTGAGGTAAAATTTATTTAGAGGGGGTGGATATCTTTCGTAATTAATTCCACTGTGGATTCACTGGAGCCTTGGTTAGATATTGATATTTTTTTCCCAAGGAGTTGACCGATTGTGACCATATTTGATCTTCCTGGTCAAGAAAGACAAGTCGTTCATCTGCACTCTGAACCAACCAGCTATTTTGTTCCATTTCTCCATCTAATTGACCACTTGACCATCCAGAATACCCCAGATAAAAACGAATATTCTGCTGTGGGTTTGCGATATCAAGGTAAAGCGATTCAAGTGTTTCTAAACTACTACCAAAATA
>JABGTQ010000313.1 GCA_018647025.1 Nitrospina sp.
AAAAATTTAAAGTTAAGAAAAAAACTGCCAGAAATAAAACCAAAGCCACATCCAAAACGTCCGGCAAACAACCCCCCGCCTCTCGGTTAAACTAATAAAGCATTGGCTTGAAGCCAAAAAAACACCTTTCCAAATGACAAGGAATGCTAATTTTTGTTTTTTGTCTCCAACAAATCTAAGCAGTAACACAGAAAAAAAATTGGATTGGGTGCCAAATAGTAATTATAGCCAAATCTAAAAGAGCTATTCATATATCAAAGAAAACTACTGCTAGTTAGCTATGGCCTATGTGCAACTACATTTCCCCTTCAATGTCTTCGAATGGGAACATCTCTTCGTATTGAAGGGCGAGAACCAATCGAGGATCGTTCGAGAAACTTTTGTTTATAACACTTAGCAGGGTGGTCCCCTCAGTGAGAAAATTTTGCAGCCCTACATCATCATTTATTTTTCGTTGTGAAAGATCATCATAAAGAGTCAGAGCGCGCTTGGCTTTATCGATAGACTCACCAATTTCAGCATAGGTAACATTTCGCTCTCTGCTTTTGATGGCAAAGTCTGCAAAACGAACCCATCTATCTATATCACCCTGCACTTCACCTAAATTGATAAAGTAATTTATATAGCCTTCCTTTCCCATACGCTCATATCTTTCTACCGTCTTTGTACCCCATGCATCTAAGTGGATTCCTTTGGCATTTTTGCAAATATGTTTGATAGAAAATACCAGTCGGTTGGTCTGACTGTCCAACTGCATACCATCATTGGAATAAGGCTTGGTTTTCTTATCTCTCTCGTATGCATGCCATACCCCACCACGTTTTTGAACTTCAGTCCTTATATTATCAAGGCTGTTAGCTAGCTCAGAACATTCCCCTTGTGAGCTTATGGGAAGTGCCGAAGGTGTATTTAATTTGGCGAACAGGGCAGAATCGACAGCAACTTTAGCAACAGTATTCTTGGCATTGGAAAATACATCTGCTTTAGTTTTGCGCATTGTTTCCTTGCGGACCCAGGTATTTTCTTTCACCGGCATCTGGAAAGAGGATTTTTGTACAACATCCTCACCATCAACACCATTGCCACAACCTGTAACCATGACCAGCATAAGAACAACTACATGAGCATATTTTATAATCTCTTGTACCTCGAGCTTTTTGGATTTTTAAATGATTTATAAGTTATACACTAAATTGCTTTTACTTGCAGTGAATTCACTTCGACGTCAAAAAAATGAATGATGGAAGTAAACCTACCAGTTTTTATAATTAAATATATGAGTATCATTTCCTACAATAGAAAAATAAAGCCATATAGTTAAAGGACTTAAAGACATACCCCAAACATAATTTTTTTAAAACCATTAATATGGTACATGAATTGCTTTAGTCAGTTAAGTGAAATCTAATTTATGACGATAAGAATATAAAATATTAAAGGCTTATAAACTATGGACATTAGAAAATTATTTTATCTATTAATTATCTCTATTTTTATTTCTGGTTGTGAAGTTAAATTGGGTCCATCCCAGTTCTGGAGTAAAGTATTTCGAACACAGACAGACTCTAACTATTATAAAAATAAATCTGAAGACCTGGTTAACTATTTGACCGAAAATATTGAAGAATATGAGATCAATAAAGTCACGGTTATGGACCTTGTCGATGAAAATGAGGAGTCTCCAATTCTTGGGGAATATTTATCATCAAGAGTTGTTGAGGCAATTACCAAAAAATATTATTTTCGTGCGGATAAAATTTTTCGAGTAGCACAAAAGGGAGAGGTTAATGCGGTGATGAAGAATTTAAACCTAAAACCTTCCTACTCATACAACAAAGAAGAAATTCGTAACATGGGCAAGGCACTTAAATCCCAGGCTCTCATTACAGGCAAGATCACCGACCTTGGAACAAATATTGATGTCCATCTCACTTTGACAGATGTCATGAGCGGTGAAGTAATCGCATCTGCTACAGAACATCTAACTAGAACGAAATTTGCAGTCGAAATGTTACGACACCACTGAATAGTGAGTTGTCAATAGCAGGTTGCAATAGTTCTCTTAGCAGATAAATAAATCGCTTTTATTCTAAGTCGACAGAGTTTTATTGTTACTTAGTCTAGCACCAAATAACGTCGGTAGCGGGACAAAGCCATCAGAGGAAAGAAGTGCTGATACATATGGTATTTGATAAAGAAATGTATGGGAAATCCTGTACCCGTAAACTCATCCTCCCACCAACTACCTGAAAAATCTCCCGTTTCTTTTTGAGTTTCAATTAAATATTGTGCTCCGTGTTCTGCAACTAGGGTTTGTGCTTCATCTGCAGCAATAAGACCCATTAAGG
>JABGTQ010000314.1 GCA_018647025.1 Nitrospina sp.
CTCAAACTATCTAATTACTATTTATTTTATTCTATTGCCCCCATAAAAATAGAAACTGTGGTGAAATTTGGTTCCAATCAAACCCCATATCCAGATTGATTAAATTAATTTTAGGGATTGACCTCATCGAAGAATAATAATTAGATTTATACTCATTTGGTCGACTATATGTCACAACCTTTAAATCAGGTTGATCTAATTCTTTTTTTGTAAGCTCAACTAAATCTTTTAAATATCCAATTGAATCCACAAGGTGGTTATTTAAAGCCTGACGAGCATTATAAACTCTACCGTCAGCTAATGCTCTGACTTCCTTTACATCCAGCCCGTCTCGATTCAAAACAACTAAATCCACAAAACGATCATAATACCGATCTATTGTTTCTTGAAACAATACTCTCTCTTCTTTTGTTAATGGCCGAAACGGAGACATAAAATCTTTTTTTTTGGACGATTTTACAACCTCCCACTCCACGCCCACTTTGTCCATCAAACTTTCAAGGTTTAGCTTTAATGCAAGAACACCAATGCTTCCCACCAGCGAAGTCGGGTGCACCATTATGCGGTCACCTGCTAATGCAACATAATATCCGCCCGATGCAGCAACATCGATCACTGACACATAAACCTTAACCTTAAAACGTTCCTTAAATGATTTAATTTCGTGATATATAATATCACTAGAGGTAACCGTTCCACCTGGACTGTTAACTCTTAACAGGATACCTTTAATATTTTTATCTTTTTCTGCTTTTTTAAGTATTTCACGTATACGATCAACCATCCCAGTATCACTTCGAAATCCAACTAATGTTTTCTTAGGGCGGTTGCTTATAGGGCCATCAATATCTATAAGTAAAATTTTCTCAACTGCGCTCCCCTCTTCAACAACAATTTCTTCAAAGGACTCAATTTGCGGACTTACTTTAATTAACGCACACGAATAGCTAAATATTACTACCCAAAAAAACAAAAATACCCTAAAAATAATCATTTCCATAAACTTAAATTAAATTAATTAACAAAAACTAATATTTGAAAAAAATCTTTTAATTTGGCTATAACTTTTTCAGCTTCATCATATCCTTCAAAAGATTCACTAAGCCGATCACGTGTCTTAGTTATGACTTCACTGTTTCTTTTTTCAACTGGCAAATTAAGTTGTTGGGTCAAAATATAAAGAGCATCGATCATACCTTTTAAAACCAGTGTCCCAGAAGCAATACTTCTTTTTTTAAAACGCCTAGCTGCTTCTGTATGGTTTTGACTCGGATCAATTTTAAATTGAGTACCAAACTTTGAACAAATCACTATTCCTTCACGTACACCTTCAAAGGCATTCATAGCTGCATTATCTCCTTGCATTCTTTCAAAAATTTCATGAATTGCTTGTAGAGGTTCTATTGCTTTAAGATCTATCAATGTTGATTCATCAAGTGCATATATCCGCGCTAACTCTTCTGGTTTAATCTTCGAAGCGGAACTCAGCTTTTCTTTAAGACTTTCACCAAACTTAATAATCGAATCAGTTATTTTCTGATTACTAGTCATCAAAGTCTCTTTAATTCGATTGTCAAATTCTTCCAATCTTTTTTGATTTTTAAAAATATCTCGGTATTCTCGATTCATTTTCTCAACAAGCATTTCTACATGATCTGTCATGACTTTAATAAGTAAGTGATGGCGTTCTTGCTCCAAAGGAACTAGATATTTTTGCCGAGCTGTTTTTTCAATTCGAAGAAATTCCCGTGGAATTTCTCGTATAGCTTTCTCATAGGAACCTAATAAAGACTCTAGGTGATCAGAAGAGAATTTTTGATTTAACTTTGTAAACCTAATTGTAAATTTTTTAATTCGACGGGTATTATCAGCTTCGATATGATATATAGTTTCATTGAACATCGTATCTATCTGGCTATTCAAATCTCTCATAAAAAATATTTACTCCATTTAATCATCTACTTATTTATTATTTAGCTGACATTGCACAGCGGCAACCAATTCCATAAAAATCTTTTGCTTCATCGTATCCATATCGAGCAGATGACCTCAAGTAACCTGACAAACTATTCCAGGCTCCTCCTCGTATTGTATGGTTAACTCCATTTTTCGGGCCTTGAGGATTTAGATATTCGCTTTTATTATAATAATTTTTATCATACCAATCATATACCCATTCAGCAATATTCCCTGCAAGATCATATATACCCTCAGGGGTACTGCCTAAACGATAATTTCCTACCTCCTCAGTAGTAAGACCTTTCCTAATAAAACAACACCGGTTAAAATTAGCCTTTTTTTGATTCGGCGGACTATTTCCCCATGGGTATTTTCGCCCATTCAGACCGGATGCTACCCTTTCCCATTCTGCTTCAGTTGCTAAACGTTTTCCTTTCCATTCACAAAAATTTTTACAACGTTTCCAGGACAAACCAAAGACAGGGCGTTTCTTCATATCTGGCCTTACTTGGCGGCCCCACCAACCAGTAATTGTGGGGTGCTGACTCGAGTTACTGGAAAGGTATTCCTCAAAATCTTCTCCCGTAACTTCAAATCGATCGAAATAAAACGTATCTAAAAATACTTTATGCCTTGGATACTCATCAGGCCTTCCTTTTCCTTTCTCTGAACCCATAAGGTACTCTCCAGAGGGAATCAAAACCATTTCTTTTTCTACTGTAGCAACAGCTGATCCAATAAACACTGGACTGAAGAATTCAATGACCAAAACCAAAAAAAACCTAAAAAAAATCATCACAAAAAATCTATAAAAAGATTTAAGAAAAGAAACCTGCTATTTCATCTACCACTTAAAAACAAAAGAATTTATTATATATTGCACCATCAATTTATGGATCGTAAAAAACTATTATTGAAGTGAATATCATTGATATTGAACAAAAACCGTTACATCTAGATACGTAATCTGATGCGGGCGGTAACAACTTTTGATGGTAGTACTATGAAAGTCTTATTAAGAATGTAAAAAAAGACAAGAAAAAGCAATCATAGTTGACAGTTTTCTTCAAACACTGCTTTAAGAAAAGCGACATACTATAAGGTCATATGCTTAGAATTAGCAGATAATGATTAAATAACTAAGTCTTCCCATTTTGATACCGCTGGAAAGTTTTAAACTTTTAATGAGACTGACATATAATATATTCGATAGCCCTTTTGGA
>JABGTQ010000052.1 GCA_018647025.1 Nitrospina sp.
AACTATGGTAGGGATGAGTAACTATAGCCGATTATCTAAGCTAAATTTTAACCTTTCCTTCAGCTGTTAAAATAAACAACGCCTCTCATTTTTATAGAAAATGCTTTTCTCTACTATACGTTCTTTAGCTAAGCACTAATATTTTAAACCTTGTGCACTATTAACCGTTATAATAAAGGTTTTAATCTAAACTATTATTTATGCCATATCATTCACTCAGAGAGTTTATTGATCGACTAGAAAATGAAAACGAACTAGTCCGTATTAAGGATCATGTATCACCTATTTTAGAAATAACCGAAATCACTGATCGAGTTTCTAAACAACCGGGAGGGGGAAAAGCTTTACTCTTTGAAAATGTCGAAGGCTCAAACATACCTGTTCTGATAAATGCTTTTGGAAGTAGTAAACGAATAAATATGGCATTGGGTGTACGCGATATAGAAAAGATACCCAACGATATTGACAAATATCTTAAGATCAAACCTCCTTCTTCACTCCTCGAAAAAGTAAAACTTCTACCTATGCTCCTCGAGGCGGCGGCCTTTCCCCCAAAAATGGTTAGCAGCAGACAGGCCTCTTGCCAAGAAGTTGTGCTTACAGGTGATGACGTCGATCTTGGGGAAATACCCATCCTTCAATGCTGGCCTAATGATGCTGGACGATTCATTACCTTTCCTATTGTAGTAAATCGAACTATCGATAGAAAGCTCCGAAATGTAGGCCTCTATCGAATGCAGGTCTATGACAAGAAAACTACCGGGATGCACTGGCATATTCATAAAGATGGCGCTCATTTTTTTCATGAGTTTAAGAAACAGGGGAAAATCATGGAATGCGCAGTCGCCATAGGAGCAGACCCAGCTGTCTGTTATTCTGCAAGTGCCCCCTTACCTTTTGGGATCGACGAATTTCTTTTTGCTGGATTTATAAGGAAATCGCCAGTACCACTGGTTAAGTGCAAAACTGTTGACCTCGAAATTCCTGCAACTGCTGAAATCGTATTAGAAGGTTTTATCGATCCATCAGAAATGCGTTTGGAAGGTCCCTTTGGCGACCATACAGGGTATTATTCACAAGATGGCGATTACCCAGTATTCAACATCACTGCCATTACACATAGAAAAAACCCTATTTATTTAACAACTATTGTTGGGAAACCTCCACAAGAAGACTTTTACTTGGGCAAAGCGACGGAAAGAATTTTCTTACCACTTATGAGGACTCAACTCCCAGAAATTATCGACATGAACATGCCTGCTGAAGGCGTTTTTCACAACCTTGTTATTCTTTCGATAGACAAACGGTTTCCCATGCAAGCAAGGAGACTAATGAGCGCCCTATGGGGAATGGGACAAATGAGTTTTGTGAAAACTATCATCGTCTTCGATCAAGACGTTGACATTCAAAACACCCAGAAAGTTATTGAAACTTTATTAAATAAAATTGATTTCACTCACGATCTATTTTTTTCTGAAGGTATTTTAGATGTACTCAATCATGCCTCTGACAAAGCTCTTTATGGTTCTAAACTGGGAATAGATGCGACAACAAAAATAGAAGGTGAGGACGAGTCAAAAATAAAATCAGAAAATAATAGCAAGACAGCCTCACCCTTATCAGAACATGTCCTTGAAAGTTTTACCGAGCTCACATCCTGTAAAATTTTAAAACAAAATGACTTACATCAAGTTGCATTTGCTACGCTGGATAAAAAAAAACCACAACAAGGTTGTAAAGTTATCAAAAAGTTCATGAACGATAAAAAATTTTCAGCAATAACGGTATTTGTACTTTTAGAAAATCACGAAAATGTGAATGATGCGTCGACGGTATTATGGAAAATTCTTAATAATATAGACCCCAAAAGAGATATGTATTTTTTTGGCAACAGGGTAGGCATAGATGTTTCCTGTAAGACCGGAGAGCCTGACTTCAAGCAATATTGGCCTGATGAGATTGAGATGTCGAATAATATAAAACAAATTGTAGATCAGAAGTGGACAAAGATGTTTGATGGAAAATAAAAATATTGTTGTCAAAGGTGCCCGGACACACAACCTTAAAAATATCACAGCAACTCTCCCGAGAAACAAGCTAGTAGTAATCACTGGACTAAGTGGATCAGGAAAATCTTCTTTAGCATTTGATACTATCTATGCTGAAGGGCAGAGGCGCTATGTTGAGTCACTTTCAACCTATGCGCGTCAATTCCTTGAGCTAATGGAAAAACCGGATGTAGATTCCATCGAAGGACTTTCACCCGCCATATCAATTGAACAAAAAACGTCCAGCAGAAACCCACGTTCTACTGTCGGAACAGTAACTGAAATTTATGATTATCTGCGCCTCCTTTATGCAAGGATCGGTCACGTATACTGTTATGAATGCGATCAAGAAATTTCCTCTCAAACTGTCCAGCAAATTGTCGATCAAGTTAAAGCAATCCCTGAAAAAACTAAAATAATGATTCTTTCTCCAGTTGTCAGTAAGCGCAAAGGAGAATTTAAAAAAGAACTTCAAGAACTACGTAAAAAGGGATTCGTCCGAGCCCGCATAAACGGTGAGGTCCGTTCTTTAGAAGAAGAAATTTTATTAGACAAAAAATTCAAACATACAATCGAGGCAGTAGTAGATCGACTCATTGTGAAAGAAAACATGGGAAAGCGTCTTACAGACTCAGTCGAAATAGGACTTTTACAAGGAGGCGGCACTCTTGTTGTTAGCATTATTAAAGAAAGTGAAAAAGATGCAGAATTATTATTTAGTGAAAAGTTTGCCTGCAATTACTGCAATATAAGTTTCCCAGAATTAGAACCGCGTCTTTTTTCATTCAATAGTCCACATGGGGCCTGCCCTTCGTGTGAAGGGCTCGGAACTAAAATGGTTATTGACCCAGACCTTATCGTGCCTAACCCTTCATTATCTATAAGAGAGGGCGCAATCCAACCCTGGGAAAAACGAACATCTGTAAATTTTTATCAAATGTTGGAAAGTATCGCTAAACATTTTAAATTTAAGCTCAATACTCCATTTAATAAACTATCTAAACCTATCCGAGACATCCTTTTATACGGGGCAGGCGATGAATCCATTAAATATGTCTATGAGAGAAATGATAAACAAGAATACTATTCTGCAACTTTTGATGGGGTGATTTCAGACCTTGAAAGAAAATATCATGAAACCGATTCCGTTTCGGCAAGAGAAGAAATAACAAAATTCATGCGAACCCTAGCTTGCCCATCTTGCAATGGAACTCGATTAAAAAAAGAAGGCACCTCTGTTCGAGTGGGCGATCATAATATTATCAAACTCACTGAACACTCTATTAACAACCTATACGAGTTCTTCAAAACACTCAAATTATCAAAGCAGGAAAATAATATTGCCCGCCGTATTGTAAAAGAAATACATGAGCGGCTTGGATTTTTAATAAATGTAGGGCTCGATTACTTAACGCTGAACCGTTCCTCAGCAACTTTATCAGGGGG
>JABGTQ010000315.1 GCA_018647025.1 Nitrospina sp.
GGAAGAATGGATGTCGAATAAAGAGAGTGCCTCGGGTAAACGATCTCGCGGAGAAAACCGCGCTAGAAAAGAAGTTCCATTATTTATGGCAATTCGTGCTGTGCGAAGTAGCTAATGTTGCTCAATATTCAAGATACTAAAATATATGCCGAGCTACACTTACGAGTTACCGGAACAAAGTATTCTTCTCTCTAATATAAGACAAAACCTATTAAAGGTTGGGGTGGAGTGGGGAGAGATGGGTGCATTTATGAGAGAGGGCCATGTTGAGTATGCTCCTATCAGAAATAATCCAATGCGCTCAGGATATAAGTTTGTCTATCAACAGGCGAAACTTAATCTCACGCTTTATTTCCCAGAGAAAATATTTAATCGTATGCTAGAAATTTTAAATCCTGAGAAAATACAGATTTTAAAGGCCGTTGTTGAGTCATCAATTCCAAGGCGATCGGGTTATTTAATTAATGAATTTAAGATCCGGGGAATTATGGAAGGGGAAGCCTGATTGTTCTCTCAAAAGGGGCGGTTCTCTAAGATGGCTTCACGAATAGTCTTCATTTGTTTTTGATAAAAAGTAATATTGTGAAGAGTGTTGAGTCTCATTACAAAAATTTCATTAGCGATAAACAAATGTCTCAAGTACGCACGTGAATAATTTTTGCAGGTGTAGCAATCGCATTCCGGGTCAAGTGGATTGCCGTCTGCTTTGTATTTAAGGTTGCGGATATTAATTTTCCCTTTACTAGTAAATAAAGATCCGTTTCTTGCATTTCTACTTGGCATTACGCAGTCAAACATGTCTATTCCCATGCTGCTACATTGCCTTAGATCTTCAGGCGTGCCAACACCCATAAGATAACGAGGCTTGTTTTTAGGTAAAGAATCAGCTGTGTGTGCAGCAATATCAAGCATGATGTTCTTTTCTTCCCCCACGCTCAAACCGCCAATCGCGTAACCGGGGAAACCAATCTCGGCAATCTCTTTAATGCTTTGGGTGCGAAGATCTTTATACATTCCTCCTTGGATAATGCCAAATAGAGATTGGTTTTCTAAGTGGTGTGCTTCTTTGCAACGGGAGGCCCAACGAGTAGACAACTTTAAAGATGTTTCCGTGGTGCTGTGATCAGAAGGATAGGAGGTTGGTTCATCAAATGTCATAGCGATATCTGACCCCAACGCTTCCTGAATTTCCATAGATAGTTCGGGGGAAAAAAAATGAGTGGAGCCGTCGATGTGAGATTTGAAAGTAACACCTTCCTCTGTAACTTTGGCAAGCTTATTTAGGCTAAAGACTTGAAATCCTCCGCTATCAGTAAGGATAGGTTTATTCCAGTTCATAAAACGATGGAGCCCACCTAGAGATTTGATGACTTCGTATCCTGGCCGTAGGTAAAGATGGTAAGTATTTCCAAGGATAATATCTGAACCACATTGAATAATGTCTTCAGGTGAGAGTGCTTTAACAGTTCCTTGTGTGCCAACTGGCATGAAAGCCGGAGTTTCAATTTCTCCATTTGGAGTAATAATGCGACCAAGGCGTGCAGCAGAATGGCTGTGTTGTTTTATAACTTGAAATTTAATCACTATTTAAGTTGAAAAAATAAAAACCTATGGAAAGAAAATATATTTGATTAAAATTCATTATTTAAGCTAAGACAATAATGTTTTTAGAAGGGCTTTTTGCAGATGTAGGCGATTTTCTGCCTGATCAAATACGATAGAGTTTTTTCCTTCTAGAACCTTGGTAGTAATTTCCATTTCTCTATGTGCAGGTAGGCAATGCATGACGAGAGTGTCTTTTTTAGCAGCATCAACGAGTGACTGATTTATTTGGTATGGTTTTAATAATGATACTTTTTCATCAGCATCCTCCTGGCCCATACTAATCCAAACGTCTGTATAAATCACGTCTGCATCTTTAACCGCAAAAAATGGGTCCTCTGTGATTTCTATTGAGTCGGGAATGGAGATTTCTTTTGGCAACTCCGGTTTGCATGAAGCAGGGCAAGCAACTGAAAGTCTTAAGTCAAACATTGCGGCAGCAGTAATCCAGGAGTATGCGACATTGTTGCCATCTCCAACATAAGCGATCTTAATCTCATCAAGATGGCCAAGTTTCTCATGGATAGTAAATAGATCTGAAAGTACTTGAATAGGGTGGTTTAAATCTGTCAATCCGTTAATGACTGGGATGCTAGAATGTTTAGCCAACTCTTCTACTTCTTTAAAATCAAAAGTTCGAATTAAAATACCATCTAGATAGCGCGAAAGAACACGTGCCGAGTCTGCTATTGTTTCTCCGCGACCTAGCTGCATTTGATCGGGAGTCAAAAATAGAGAGTGACCACCTAGTTCAAACATTCCAACTTCAAAAGAAATTCTTGTTCGGGTAGAATTTTTGTTAAAAATCATTCCCAGAGTTTTACCTTCTAGGGGCCGATGAGCAGTTCCCTTGGTTTTTAATTGTTTAAGCTCCGTAGTTTCTTTTATCAGCCCAAGAACTTCGTCCTTGTTTAGGTCGCTTAATTTTAAAAAATCTTTATTCACTGGATTGAGATTCCTTTAAAAAATCTATTGTTGTATCTTGGTGAAAATTTTCGAAAGTGTTTTTATTAAAAGATCAATTTCCTTGCGCGTGATGATGAGCGGCGGTAAAAAACGAATTGTGTTTTGTTGAATACAGTTGATCAGAAGGCCTTCTTTCATGCAAGCGGTTACTATTTTAGCTCCTGGTTGATTAAGTTCAATCGCAAGCATAAGACCAGCACCACGAACTTCTCGTATTACTGAAAAGTTTTCTTTTAAATAATGTAGTTGTTTAACGAAATAGTCTCCTTGAGAAGAGGCTTTTTGTAGAAAACCTTTTTTAGTTAAAGTTTTTAGAGAGGCTAATGAAGCGGCACAGGCTAGAGGGTTACCTCCAAATGTTGCTCCGTGAGTTCCCGGGCTAAACGATTGGATTATTTTATTGGTGCTACCCATTGCTCCTATCGCAATTCCTCCACCAAGAGCTTTGGCTAAAGTAATTATGTCGGGTTTTATTTTGTATCGTTCATAAGCAAACAAGGGACCCGTTCTCCCAAAACCGGTTTGGATTTCATCAAAAATTAAAAGAATTCCTTTTTCATTGCAGATCTTACGTAAGGTTTTGAGATAAGTTTTCTGCGCTGGGTTTACTCCTCCCTCGCCTTGTATTGGTTCTATAAGTACTGCGCATGTTTTTTTTGTAACGGATTTCTTTAAGGCGGTGATGTCATTGAATGGAACATATTTAAAACCCGGAAGTAAGGGTTTGAAACCAACATGAATTTTTTTTTGTGCTGTAGCTGAGAGAGAAGCCATAGTTCGCCCATGAAAGGAGTCATTCATGGTAATAATTTCAAAACGTTTGGGCTGACCTTTATCGTAAAACCATCGCCGCGCTAATTTAATTGCTGCCTCGTTCGCTTCAGTTCCGCTATTACAAAAAAAGAATTTATTCGCAAAGGTTAGGCGAGTGAGCTCAGCCGCTAGTTGGGACTGTGGTTCGATATGATACAAATTAGAAACATGTAGCAACTTTCCGGATTGCTTCCGAATAGCATCCACGACACTGGGTGGGCAATGCCCTAAATTATCAACCGCGAGGCCTGCAACAAAATCAATATATTTTTTACCTGACGCATCCCAGACGACCATTCCTTTTCCACGAACCAACCCTATGGGGTATCGTCCGTAATTTTTTGCGACATGTTTATTTGTGAGTTTGATTAGTTCTTGATTAGACTTCATGCTATAGATATTTTTTTGGTGAAAAATTAATACTAATTTCTAATGGTTTAAAATGCAAAACACTATCATAGTTTTATATTTAACAACAAATGGAATTCTAGTGAGGGAGGAGCTAAGTCTTTAAAAGTTCTATCAATGAATGTGTTGGGCATGAGGCAATGAATATTGCTTAAAAAATTCCAAAGAAAGGTGGCGACGACTTATAATCGGTTGTGAGTCATTAGATCGTCAATAAGTTATAAAAATCAAAAAAAAATTCAAGGGAGCAAAGTCCTTTTGCCCCCTTGAACTTCAAAATTATCGTAAACCCATAGTCATAAACCACCATGAAACTATGCTTGCCACGTATCCAAGTGCTATAGCAGGTATCCATTTCAAGTGTGACATGAAGGTATAATTTTTACGATCAACTCCCATAACTGCTACGCCAGCAGCAGATCCAACAGAAAGTAGGCTTCCACCAGTTCCAGTAGTGAGAGTGATAAGAAGCCACTGATCA
>JABGTQ010000316.1 GCA_018647025.1 Nitrospina sp.
GCATCTTTCATAGACTTTTTAAAGTTTTTAATACTATTGCCAAATGCGCTACCAATTTCTGGAAGCTTCCCGGCTCCAAAAATTATCATGATAATAACTAGAATAATCATTAACTCTGGAAAACCAATGCCCATCATGAGAGATCTCTCCTTAATGAATTTGGAAGTAACAAAATAGTATCAGATAAGGGATAGATAACCAAGCTTTTGTAGCTACTCTTTAATGTTTTTCAATTAAAAATGGAAATAAAAAAGGGGGCCAAAATAGGCCCCCAAAAACAGATTTTAAATACTTATTCACTATAGCTGAGATCTCTAGGAGTTCTAAGTTACATACCAAGGTGACCTTTTAAAATCGGCGAATTTATAAGCTTTTTATTCGCCCCAGCTTTTTTGAGTGCAACTCCAAAATGTTTCGTCGCAACTCCGTGCTTACCTAATTTATCGTAAGAAATAGCCTCATTAAAATGAATTTCTCCTGAAGATCCATCAGCTTTAGAGGCTGCACTAAAGTGTTTTAGAGCGACATCATAATGCCCCATTCCCCAGTGCTTAATGCCCTCTTTATTGTGCTTTTTAGCGTCTGCTTTTGCGCCTTCAGGTAATTTCATTGGGCCCTCGCCTGCAAAGGCAGAAGTCGAGACTAAAAAAAATACTAGTACAGCTAAAACCGAAATAATATTTTTCATTATTTATTACTCTCCCTAAAACAGTTGATTACCATTTAATGCTTAATATAAACTAACACATTATATTATGTCTTATATTAATTTCAAACCGGATAATTAAATATATTTGTAACCTGAGAGTAATAATTGACCCAATTTCAAAGAAAGTTTAGTATACAAACTTTGTACTATGGCTCATAATTATCCATCAAATGGCTAAATTTTTCTAAAAGTTAACTTAATGAGCGATAAAGAATTAGTAGATATTGAGAAGTTAGTTCGAGATAACTTGGATATAAATGGTTCCCTCGACCTAGAAAACAGGAAATTATGTGATGCTGGTGCCATCCAACTTTCCAATCTTGAAAAATTATCACAGGCTACAAATCTAATCCTAGGAGATAACGAAATCAGCGATAAAGGTGTTGCCGCCTTATGCAATTCCCCCTTTCTCTCGCAACTAAAAACGTTAAATTTAAAGTCAAATAAAATCACAGCTGAAGGCGCAAAACTAATTTCGCAATCAACAAATTGGTCCAATCTTGATACACTTGTTCTAAAGTTTAATGAAATTGGGAAAGAAGGGGCTATCCATCTTGCAAAATCAGAAGTCTTATCAAAGATTACTACCCTTGATTTATTTAGAAACCATATAGGACCTGAAGGTGCAAAAGCAATAAAGTCTTCATCAAACTTAAAAAAACTTAGCCGAGTTCGCCTAGACTAATCCTCACATGTTTTTTTTAATGCCTTGATAGTAATTTTGCTGTAGACAAAAAAATATCATTTCACATGAATCTTGTTGAATCAATTCCCAGAAGTCCAAAAATAATGATGCGAGACTTGGTAATGGTACCTCGCATGATAGATAAAGCTAGAGCTTATAATTTAAATACATTGGGAGAATATATATTCCCATGCCCTCTTGATAAAATCATGTTGGAGTTTCTAGGTACTAACCACAGGGAATTTTCTTACCAAACTCAAAATCTAAGCGACAAAGAAATGAGCTTGTGGATCGAAGAAAAATGTTCACACCGATCCAAAGGCGACAAAGATCGCATTAATAAAAAACTGCTCGATAGAAAACCGGATACGAAGGAAAGTTTAAGTCGCTTCAAAGAAATCCAAAATAAACTTAACCCCACTGCCCATAATATAACTACTTGGATAGAACTCATCGAACTCGAAGAAAGTGAAACCCTCTCAAAGAGTAAGTAATGCCCAAAACTAAAAAAGAAAAATCATCAAAGAAAAAGAAGAAAACTAAAAAAAAAAGAAGGGGCGGTTTTTTTAAATGGTTGTCCATGGCAGTTTTCTCTATTTTTATAACTACACTACTTATTGGTTTTATTGGCATACTTGCAATTTACTATACGTTCACAGATGAATTACCCGATGTTAGAGTATTAAAAAGTTTTGAACCAAGCACAGTAACCCTCATGTATTCTGATCAAGATCAATTAATTGCCGAACTTTATCTTGAAAAAAGAATAGTGGTTCCGTTAAATAAAATACCAACCCAGTTAAAACAAGCCGCACTTGCTGTTGAAGATGCAAACTTCTACCGCCATATGGGGATCGACCTAAAAGCAGTTTTTCGTGCCTTTCTTACAAATATGAAAGCAGGTCGAGTTGTAGAGGGAGGGAGTACCATAACGCAACAACTATCCAAAACACTTTTTCTTACCCGCGAACGATCACTCGCTCGAAAAATCAAGGAAGCAATTTTATCCATACGTATGGAACTAATCTTTACAAAAGATGAAATTCTAGAAATGTATTTAAACCAGATATATTATGGTCATGGTAGTTACGGAGTCGAAGCTGCGGCACGCACATACTTTGGCAAAAGTGTACAAAACCTTAGCCTTGATGAAGTTGCGATCATTGCTGGACTCCCAAAATCACCAAATAATTATTCTCCCTATCGAAACCCGAAGCGCGCACGCTCCAGACGGAATCACGTCATACGTCGCATGGCACAAGAGGGTTTTATTAAAAGTAACGAAGCTAAACAAGCTATGAAGAAACCATTTACGCTTGGTGAAGTTACAAATATGCTCAATAGAGCCCCCTATTTTGTTGAATATATACGCAAGCAATTGATGACTATGTATGGTCGCAACAAAGTTTATAAAAGTGGGCTGAAAGTTTATACTACGCTTAGTATAGAAAAACAGATCCTCGCCCAAGAAGCTACAAAAAAAAATCTCCTTATCGCTGACAAACGCTATGGTTATCGAGGACCATTAGGGACAATGGATATATCTCTACCGGAAATCGTATTACAAGAAAGTCTAAGCGAGATAAATAATTTCACAGAAGGAATACACCCAAAGACAGGAACTAATATCAAGGGATTAGTCAAATCAGTAAACAAAGAATACCTTACTGTATTGACCGGGCAAGGTGAAGGAATAATCGAGCTAAAAGATATGGATTGGGCAAGAGAGCCTAATATTAAAGTAGATGGAAGGTGGGCCCGCATTCATCGAGTCGACAAAAATTTCTACCCTGGTGATAAAATATTGGTTAAGGTACTAGGTATTTACGAATCAGGTTCTCTCTGGTCATTATCATTAGAGCAGGAACCAGAGGTAGAGTCAGCGTTAATAAGCCTAGAACCTCATACCGGCCATATAAAAGCTTTGATAGGGGGTTATGATTTCTCTAAAAGTCAATTCAATCGAGCCATACAGGCAGTGCGTCAACCAGGATCTGTGTTTAAACCAATTGTTTACGCAACAGCCATTAGCAAAGGATTTTCCCCTGCTAGCATCATTATAGACTCTCCTATTATTTTCAAGGAAAAAGATCACGATTTTGATAAGTGGAAACCGGTTAACTTTGAGAAAAAATTTTACGGGCCAACACCTTTACGAAAAGCATTAGCAAAATCTAGAAACATTATAACAGTGAAACTACTTCAAAAAATTGGCACACGATCAGTAATTCAAATGGCCAAGAATTTAGGAATAAATAGTCACCTTGAAAACAATCTTTCGATTGGACTCGGTTCATCTGGTGTAACACTAAAAGAACTAGTCTCAGCTTACTCCGCCTTCGCGAATAGAGGCATAAGAGTTGAACCACAGGGTATTCGCTACGTAGAAAATCGTAATGGAAAAATCCTATACAAAAATAGTCAAAAAATAACCCAGCCTATCACAAGCGGAACTGCTCAAATTGTCACTAGCCTTTTACAAAGTGTCGTTCAAGAGGGAACAGCTAAAAAAGTACGTTCTCTTAATCGTCCTACAGCAGGAAAAACAGGAACTACAAACAACTACATAGATGCATGGTTTATGGGATTCACTCCAAAACTAATTACAGGTGTTTGGGTGGGCAAAGATAATGTCGAGCCTTTAGGGAGAAACGAAACCGGTTCTCGTACTGCGATTCCTATATGGTTAGATTATATGAAAGGTGCTTTAATAAATACACCTATCCAGAATTTCCCAGTGTCACCTGAAACTGTATACGCCAAAATCAACCCACAAACAGGAAGTCTAGCGAAACATGATGACTCAAAAGGATTTTTTGAATTATTTTTAAAAGATAAAATTCCGAACTCGCAAGACCACCATAAAGAAGTTATAACTGACAATACATTTTAAAAAACCGAAACCATAAAAATTTTAAATCCAGCATCTTATTCAAAAATTAAAGAGAAATAACAATATGATAAAAAACACCAACCTTAATTAAACGTTATTTTATCCGACGGTCTAATCAGTACTCTAAGCAACAAACTACTTTACAAATTCCAAAATTATTATCTTAGCCAGTTCCCCCGCTAAAGACCTCTCAAGTCTCCTCATTTCAAGATTTAATTAATAGAAATAGAAAATAAGAAAAACTAATAATATTTCTCAAATATCATTTCAGACAAATATTATTTTTTTCCTAAAGTTTTATTCAAACTTGAAGCAATCACAGTTTAATAACCCACCTACAAATTAAATCGATATTAACCCCTTAATAAGGTTCTTCTAGAAAAAATATAAAAAAACCTTTTAAACCATGACCTTTATTCACAGACAAGAATTTATATTTGTTAAAAAAAAGCAGGTTAAATAAAATTAATGATCCTTTAACAAAATATTAACTAATTATTAATCGAGCGTTAATCAAGGGATCGTATTTATAGAAATAAGTAATACAAAAATTATATATAAAGTTTTCTTAATTATATTTAATAAAAGGAGAATTATATGTTCTATAAAGTCCAGATAACTGATGCAAAAGGAAAATTAAAAAAAATATTCACAAGTGAAATGTTAAGCAAAAGGCACTGGGAATTATTTCCGGACAATATTAAAAAGGCAGAAAAAGAAAAAAATAATAAACAAAATAAAAATAGCTTTAACACTTTTAAGAAGGGGAACTTTGGTGTAGCGGGAAGGTAAAAACTAAACAACCAATAAGTATTTATGGTTTAAAAAAATATTGTGCTAATAAAAATATATAGGAGGAAAAAACCATGAAGGTATCCATAAAGTCGGTTGGTATTTATTTAATAGTATTTTTGGTTGGTTGGTCCTGTGCTGTACTTAGTTATTCCGATGCATTTTATTCGCAACACAATGGATTTATAGAAGGCGATGTAGTTAAAACAAACAAAACTAAATCAAAAATTTAAACGCGTAAAAGAATTTAATTAAAAATTTAATTTTGGGTAAAATTTA
>JABGTQ010000317.1 GCA_018647025.1 Nitrospina sp.
AGCAACTCCAGAAATAACGGTCCAATGTTCGCTCCTATGTTCATGTGATTGCAAACTTAGGGATTCCCCAGGTAAAACTTCTATACGTTTGACCAGGCAGTTGGTTTCTTTGTGAAGAACTGTGTAATTCCCCCAGGGACGCGTTTCTGATTTTGTCGTGCTAACTTCGGGTCGTTTTTCTGACTTTATTTTTTCTACGATTTTTTTTATATCTTGCGCTCGTTCTTTTGTGCAGACTAACAACGCATCGGGCGTATCAATTAGGATAATATTTTTAAGTCCAAGCGCCGCAACCAGTCTATTATTGGCCTGAATAATTGAGTCACTATTGTCTATAGATACTACATTTCCACTTATGACGTTACGATGGGAGTCGTTTTTCAAGATTGCTGCAAGTGAGGTCCACGTTCCAACATCATTCCATTCTATGTTAGCTGGAAGAACAACTACCTTGTTTGATTTTTCCATGACACCATGGTCAATGGATATTGATTCTAGAGAATGAAACAATTTT
Organism: Nitrospina sp.; assembly: GCA_018647025.1. GTDB lineage: Bacteria > Nitrospinota > Nitrospinia > Nitrospinales > VA-1 > Nitromaritima. The sequence continues at coordinate 515 of JABGTQ010000317.1, forward strand.
CTCCCTGATGTGCTCAATTTTTGATAGGGATATTTCCCTTTGATTGGGGCTGTGTTAATCGCGAGTTCTTCGAGTTGTTCGTGTAGTTTAGGCAAGTATAGACTTATTTCATTGAGTAACGTAGAGACCTTCCACACAAATATACCGCTGTTCCAGTAGTAACCACCTTCTTTTAAATATTTTTCTGCTGCTAACTTGTCAGGTTTTTCGATAAACCGATCAACCTTGAAAGAATTTTCTTTAATTGTTTTGCCTTGCTTGATATATCCATACCCCGTTTCGGGAGAAGTAGGTTTAATTCCAAGAGTAACAATGTGATTTTCGCTAGCGATAGCTTCAGCTTGTTTTAATAACTTTAAAAATGGTTCTGTTGTAGTAATCACGTGATCTGCGGGAAAAATTGCCATGATAGAATCTGGATTACTTTGGCTTAATATTTTGGCTGAATACCCTATTGCGGCTGAAGTATTACGCGCAATTGGCTCCGTTAAAAGCTGAGAGGGAGAAAATCCAAAGTTTTTGAGTTGGTAACAGGTTTCGAGCGCGTGTTGTTCGTTAGTAATGACCCATATATTTTCAACAGCAATGAGAGGGCTTATACGACCGACTGTGGTTTGAATCATTGTTTCCTGACCGACGATATTTAGTAATTGCTTTGGAAGATTTTCTCGGCTTTTTGGCCAGAAGCGAGTGCCGCTCCCTCCAGCTATAATAACTGCATGCATATTTTTTTATTTTCTAAATGGTAAGGTTTTTATCGAATTTTCTAGGATTATTGAAAAGTCGAATAGATTGACTCATGATAGATAATTAAATACATTTATGTTAAATTTATCGACTCTTCATACAAATTTTGAATTCAATGGTATTGAGTGAGACTTTAGCTGTAAACTATTGGACCATTTTATCCAATTAAGTGTCAAAGAACTAGAAAATAAGACGGTTTTTCGAGAGGTTAGATTATTTAAAACCTACCAAGCATAACCTCCTTATGAATTGAGGACATATGGAAAAAGCAATTTTTTATCCCTTTCTGATGTTTGTTTTTTCAATCACTATGATTGGGGGATGGATACCAACAATTAAACTCTGGTCGCAAGAAACTTTTCGCCTTGTTATTAGCTTTTGTGCCGGCATTTTATTGGGTGCAGTTTTTTTTCATGTGTTACCAGAAATTTCTACAGTGCTTGGCAGGCAGTTAGGTTATTCTGTAATGTTTGGGTTTCTTCTTAATATTTATTCTGGAAAAATTTATCATGGTGCACCCTTGTGAAGAAGGCGAGTGCAATTATCATAAGGTCGGGATTTCTGCATATGTTGGGATAGGTTTTCATAGTATCCTCGATGGTATTGCTATTGGAGCAGGAACTATGATGAACTTGAGCTTCATTATTATTCTTGCCGTGACAATTCATAAGTTTCCAGCTGCGTTGGCATTGAGTAGTCTATTGGTCAAGGGTAAAGAGTACACCAAAAAGAAGGTTTTGCTGTCAATGTTCATTTTTGCATTAGCGACTCCCGTCGGAGCGTTGGTCGGGGTTTTTGTTTTTCAAGGTGTGGATGACTATGTAGTAGCCACAGCACTTGGGATTTCTGCAGGAACCTTTCTGTTTATTTCAATAGGGGATCTTTTGCCTACAGTTTATGAAGAACATGAAAAAGGTTATAAAAACCTTGTTTCGTTGTGCTTGGGAACTTTAGTTATGATCCTTTCTCATACCCTTGTTTGATTTTTACTCTAGAGACAAAAACGTAATACCACTCCTTTTTTATAAACAATGATTCTGGAAAAAATAAAACCTTACCTGCCGTATATGCTTAGGTATCGACGTGATATCACGATCGGCATTGTAGCTCTTTTGTTTGCTGACCTTGCCGGATTATCGATTCCATGGTTGTTGAAAATGGTTGTAGATGAACTTCCAAATAGTCCTTCAGACTTAGATCTTTTGGGTTTTGGTGGGATACTTTTAGCCATAGCTACCGTACAAGGGTTTTCGCGTTTTGGTTGGAGACAATATTTGTTTGGCACCTCTCGTAAAGTTGAATTTGATATTTCCAACCATCTTTTTTCTCATTTTCTTTCCCTTGATAAATCATGGTTTCAAAAGCAAAAAATTGGGGATCTTATGTCACGGGCAACGAATGATTTACGTGCGGTCCGTGATTTTGTCGGGCTGGGTTTTCTTATCTTGGTTGACTGTACAGTGATTATAGCTAGTTGTGTTGGACTAATGCTCTGGATAAATCCATCATTAACTCTAGTTGCTCTTATTCCACTACCCGCTCTATCCATACTTTTTTGGAAATATCTTCCCGAAATTGGAATCCGCCATGAGATTGTACAGAAACATTTGTCAAAAATAACATCACATGTGCAGGAAAATCTTTCAGGAATTCGTGTGATACACGCCTTTGCGCAGGAAGAAGCTGAAAAACAAAAATTTGATGAACTTAATAAAGTTTATATTCATAAAAATTTAAACGTGACTCGATTGTTTGGAATTTTTACCCCTGCACTTTCATTAACAGTTGGGCTTGCCGCAATGATTTCTCTTTGGGTAGGTGGGGAAGCAGTTATAGCTAAAGAAATGACACTGGGCTCTTTTGTTGCTTTCAATGGTTACTTATTAATGTTGTCGTGGCCGATGATGGGTATAGGTTTTATAGTTAATCTTACCCAAAAAGGACAGGCTGCGATGGGTAGGATACAGGAAATATTTTTGGCTAAATCCGATATTGTGGATGATGAGAATACAGTCAATACTATTAGGAAGTTTAAAGGCGATATAGAGTTTCGTGATCTTAGTTTTTCGTATTCAGAGTCAGACAAGCTAAATTTATGTGATATTAATCTTAAAATTCCTTCAGGACAAATTCTTGCTGTAGTTGGCGTGATCGGTTCCGGAAAAAGTTCTCTTGTTCAATTGATTCCTCGGTTGTATGAGGTTGCTGATGATAGCTTGTTTATTGGTGGTCATTCGATTCGTAAAATCCCACTCTCTGTACTTCGTGAAAATATTGGGTATGTAGACCAGGAGCCTTATTTGTTTTCAGCTACTCTTAGAGAAAATATCATTTTTGGGAAAGATGGGGTTTCAAATGATGTCGTTGATGATGTTGTTAGAAAATCAGGTTTATTAGCAGATTTAAACCGATTTCCTGATGGTTTGGAAACAGTTATTGGCGAACGTGGAGTGTCTCTATCTGG
>JABGTQ010000318.1 GCA_018647025.1 Nitrospina sp.
CCTGCGGCCGGAGTAAAAATATGTTTAAGGTTTGGGGCTTTTTCAAGCCAAACAGTGTTAAAAAACCATACAACTACCACCTCCGCTTCTGGCAAATACTTCAAAAATTCTTTTGAGTTTAAACAAATAGAAACATTTAAACCTGGAACATTCTTTTCCAAAAACCTGCCATGATCCGGTAAAAAATTCCATGCCTGTACATGTGAGTTTGTTAAATAAATAAGTATTTTTTTTTTATTCATTAAATGTAAACCCTGATAACCAAAAAACTAATTCGTTTTGATAAGGCTACTCAACACAAACCAAAAGTAGCATCATTTATTAAATCCTCATCGATTATCTGTCGATTTCACATTGACATAAAAATAAAACTTCTTTCTTATAAAAATTCGTCGTATTCTAATTGCTAAATAAAAATTACATACTGGATTATATAAACCACCTAAATTTTTGTACCCAACTAAAGGAAAACATACTATGCCCGAAAGTTTAGAAGCCTGCACCAAATGCGGCGGACAAATTCTCAAAGGTGATATCTGTCTTAGATCTTCAAAAGATATGGAGCAGATCATGGTAGTGAGACGGGATCATGGGGTAGAAAAAAAAATCACTCTTCAACCTAAAGTATGCTCTCAATGTGGATCGGTATCCTTTTTTGTTGAAGATCCCAAAACACTTAGAATTAGTTCGAATGATAAACCGATCGACCCTAACTTTAAAACAAAACCTATTCTAGAATCAGATTTTTAGATAACGAGTATTTTTTTAATACGTGAACTTTAGAAGTTCTGAAAATTTTTTTGGCTAACAGTAAAATTTAAAAAACCTTTATGAACAAACAAACAAAGAATCAAATACACTATCTTATACTCAAGACACACTCTTTGACGGGTATTATTCCGGTAGGTGCGTTTCTGGTTCTTCATTTTGCTATTAACTCTCTGCGCACGGTAGGTGTTTGGCCTTACCAGGTCAGCATAGATATCATCAACAACCTGCCATTTCTCATGTGGATTGAAGCTGGATTCATTCTCACTCCGCTTATGTTCCACTCTCTAGTTGGTTTTTATATATATTTTTCTGGAAAATCAAATCCATTTAGATACAACTATCCACACAACTGGATGTATACCTTACAAAGACTTTCTGGAGCAGTTGTTTTTGTGTTTTTGATTTATCATCTATCAACAACTGTGGTACCAAAAGTTTTGTATGGAAATACTCAATTTGAAGCAGCTCCATACCTGATTTATGTTATGAATCAAGAGTTTAAAACTTGGGATGGGCGCATTCTTTACGCAATTGGAATTGTAGCTGCCACATTTCACTTTTCTAGCGGCTTATGGGGGTTCTGCATTTCATGGGGTATTTTAATAGGACGCCGAGCACAAACAAACGCGGGTTATGTTTTTGCTTTATTGGGTTTAGTTCTTACAATAATGGGGCTGTCTACAGTCGTTGAATTTTCGCTTCATCCTGTTGGGGTTGAAGCGACTGAACCAGGATGAAATGAATGCCAAAACGTAAGAAAAAAATTATTGTCATTGGAGGTGGGCTAACTGGCCTTTCTCTAGCAATGAAAATATGCGAGCGGAACGCTGAAGTTGTGATCGTTTCATACCAATCTTTAAAACGATCCCACTCCGTCTGTGCCCAGGGAGGAATTAATGCAGCGATTGATGCAAGAAATGAAGGGGACTCTCCCGAGAACCATTTTTACGACACAATAAAAGGTGGTGATTTCCTAGCTCACCAGCCCCTAGTAAGAGATATGTGCTACCAGGCACCTGCAATAATACACCTATTGGACCGTATGGGTGTTGCTTTTAACCGAACTGGTGAAGGTCATCTAGAGTTTCGTCGTTTTGGTGGAACTCTATATTCACGGACTGCTTTCGCTGGTGCAACTACAGGTCAACAACTAGTTTACGCTTTAGATGAACAGGTCCGCCGATTCCAACACGATGGTGCTGTTGAGACTCTTGAGTGGCATGAATACCTAGGTGCTGTTCTCGATTCACAAGGAGTATGCAGAGGAGCCGTTTTACAAGACTTACGAACTAATACAGTTTTTACATTAGCAGGGGACGCAGTCGTCCTCGCCACAGGTGGTCCAGGCCAAGTCTATGTACGATC
>JABGTQ010000319.1 GCA_018647025.1 Nitrospina sp.
CATTCCTCCAGCAATTGTAATTCCAGATCGAGAAGTTCCCGGTAAAAGTGCGATTGCCTGAGCAAAGCCTATAAAAAGAACTTTGCCAAGAGTCATCTCTGAGATATCCGATTCATTTAATTTTTGGCCAGCTGAATAACGTTCTATCGCAAAAAATACAAACGACCAAAAAAGTAAATTCCAGGCTACAAAAGTAGGACTTCGAAGTTCTTGTTCGATAAAATTTCCACCTATTAGTCCAATCACACCCGCTGGGAAAGATGCCCATCCAATATGCCAAGCCAGTCTGTTATAACTCGGATCCTTATCATGGTTAAATAGTGCATAAATCAGTCTAGCTAAGTCTTTGCGGAAATATATGATAATAGCTAGTAATGTTCCAAGGTGTAGTATTGCGTCCATTGCCAAACCTTGATCTTTGAAATTAAATATTTTTGGAATTACAATTAGATGACCAGAACTTGAAACGGGGAGAAACTCTGTTAATCCCTGAATGATACCGAGCAATATAATATTTATATAATCCATAGTTATTTTCTAATTTAAACTGCTGGATTATACAGCAGATATAAGGAAATCTTTAGTAACTAAAGGGAGTGTCCTTGATTCTTTAGGTGGAAAGTAATGGAGATGCTTTCTACTCGCACAATAAATATTTTTGGCTATTTGTGTATATTGGATTATTCCTTAGGCAAATCATACTAGCGCATAAATTAATTTTTCAATAAAAAATAGTAAATAAAAATTACCTAATACAATTGCTGGTTTTTTGGATTTATGATATTGTGTACAAATTTTAGTTCGTTGTTTTTATAAGCTGATTTACTGCCTCCCAGGTTTTCCCCTTCTTCTGTAGGAGGATGGATTTTTATAAAAAAACCAGTACAGTTTTTTTTTCATATAACGTCCACCTTTTGTCTTTTTTATCTTTTTTGATCGAATTTATTTTATGAAAAAATTTTCACGTATAGATCGCTTGCCGCCTTATACATTAGGTATTGTTAACGAGCTTAAACATAAGGCGAGGCAGCGAGGTGAAGATATTATAGATTTTGGTTTAGGTAATCCAGACCAACCAACACCAAGGCACATTGTTGATAAATTGTGTGAAGCAGCAGTTAAAAATGGAAATCATAGATACTCTTTATCAAGAGGGATTTATAAACTACGTTTGGCTATCACTGATTGGTATAAAAGTCGTTTTGATGTTGAGCTTGATCCTGAATCGGAGGCTATTGCAACCATAGGATCCAAAGAAGGAATTTCTCACCTTGCAATGGCAATTACTTCTCCGGGTGATTCAATCCTTGTTCCAACTCCCACATATCCAATACACACCTATGCATTTATACTCTCTAATGCAGATGTGATACAGGTTCCAATGAATAGAGATGTCGATTTTTTCGAAGCTCTTCTAGATACATATAAAAGAAACTGGCCAAGACCAAAAGTACTCATAATAAACTTTCCGGCGAATCCTACCACTGAAATTGTTGAAATTGAATTTTTTGAAAAAATTGTAGAGTTTGCTAAGGAGCATGATCTAATGGTGATTCATGACTTTGCGTATGCCGATTTAGTTTACGATGGTTATAAGGCACCTAGCTTTCTTCAGGTTTCAGGGGCGAAAGACGTTGGGGTTGAATTTTTCACTTTGTCCAAAAGTTATAATATGCCGGGTTGGAGAGTTGGGTTTGCCGTTGGCAATAAAGATCTTATTTACGCATTATCAAGAATTAAAAGTTATCAAGATTATGGGATGTTTCAGCCTATTCAGATTGCAGCAACAGTCGCACTTAATGGACCTCAAGATTGTGTTACTGAAATTAGAGAGATGTACTATAGTAGAAGAAATGCCCTTTGTGAAGGTTTGAACCGTTCTGGTTGGTTAGTTGAAAAACCTAAGGCTACTATGTTTGTTTGGGCAGAAATTCCAGATAAGTACAAATCGATGGGGTCACTTGAGTTTTCTAAATTGCTTTTGGATAAGGCTAAAATTGCAGTTTCTCCAGGAATTGGTTTTGGAGAAGGGGGAGATACGTTTGTGCGCTTTTC
>JABGTQ010000320.1 GCA_018647025.1 Nitrospina sp.
CCAATGACTTAACCTTATCTATTTGAACGTCGTAGTTATCACCTTCATGCATAGCCTTTTTGTAGTAATAATAGGCTTCATCCAAATGACTACCGGTAAATTTCTTTTTTTCTTTTACTTCAGCAAGTGTAATTTCGGCTTTTTTGACTTGGTCAACAAGATCCTGATATTCATCAGAGGCATCTAACTTACTGTCAATTTGGATTAAGTTATTTTTTAACTCCTGCTTCTTTACAGCAACTTTTTTATCAGCTGCAATCAATTTATCTTCAGCTCTAGCATACTGAGCTTTGAAATAATCATTTTGATGTGGTTTGAATCCACGGCGACTAAATTCATCATCCCAAAATGCCCAAATAGTAACAAACAGGAGAGCGCCAGCTGAGGCTAAGAAAAGAAAACTAAAAGAAGTTTTCTCGTCTATGAACTGCTTGTCCTCTTTGTCAGACTCCTCTTCAACTTTTGAATCTTCAGGATTAACCAAAATATACTTTCACAAATATTTAAAGGAAAACTAAATATTAAACCAGGGCGTAACCATTATGTATTTTATGTTAAACCCAAGCCTCAAAACGATCTTAATTACAATACCTACCATAATAAGATACAGTTGGACTTTGATAAACATACGTAAAAAGCCGACACTTTTGATGGCTTTTCGTTCAAGAAAAAAGTAGGCTGCAGTACCAATAGCAAAATACCCACCAACCACAACTCCACCAAAAAGCATAGCCATGTTATAAGTTCTCACACCAAAGGCATATGGTAAATCGACACTAACTAAAGCAACTACCTTATGCGGATCCCAATATTGCCATGGCATAAATAAATTCCACCCGGGACCACGTAGAAATACCCCCATTATTATGAGAGCAATCCAAAGAACAAGAAAACCAAAAGCATAAACCCAAATAGCAACTTTTCTTTCGTGGTAAGTATAATATCCGTTTCCTTTTGGGTTCATATCTAGATATGGAATAAGCATCAGACCTACTATAATTAGAACCGGTGCAACAACACCAGCAAACCATGGGTCAAAGTAAACAAGGATGTCCTGAAGACCAAGAAAATACCAGGGAGCTTTTGATGGATTAGGAGTTTTTGTAGGGTTTGCAGCCTCCTCCAAAGGAGCATCGATAATAATAGACCAAACCGTAAGACCCACAGTAACAAAAATAGCGCAAAGGAACTCAAGCCTTACAAGATAAGGCCATACGTGAACCTTTTCTTCTAATCCTTCAACTTTAGCCCTTGGGTTATCAGCTGCCATAAAAATTTCCTTCAAGTTATATATAAGTAAAAGACTATTGACTGTAGTTCTCTAGAGAGGCCCTGAAATACCTCCATCTTTTCTAATTCTCCAGAAGTGCACAATCATTAGAGCTCCTGCTACCAATGGGATGAAAATGCAATGCAGCACATAAAAGCGCAGCAAAGCAGGCGGCCCCACAATGCTTCCTCCAATGAGGGCAGAACGAGCATCGTATCTTGGGCTGACTCCAAAAACATACTCTTGGAATGGCCCTTCATGCCCAAGAAAAGGTGTTGCGCGAGCCATATTGGTTCCAACAGTAACAGCCCACATAGCAAGCTGGTCCCAAGGTAATAAATAACCGGTAAAACTAAGCAGTAAAGTAAATGTAACTAGAAATACTCCAATTACCCAGTTAAATTCTCGAGGTGGTTTATAAGAACCCGTTAGAAATACTCTAAACATGTGCAGCCATACAGTGATTACCATAGCATGCGCAGCCCATCGGTGCATGTTGCGCATCAGCATTCCAAAAGGGACATCGTATTGAAGGTACTTCATATCAAAATATGCATACTCTCCAACGGGACGGTAATAAAACATCAAAATAACGCCTGTAACAACAGTTGAAAGAAAAAGCAAAAATGTTATGCCACCCATACACCAAGTAAATTTAATTCTAAGTGCATGTCGATGAATTTTTACTGGATGTAGATGCAACCATACGTTACTAGCAATTTGTAGGACTCTATTCCTAGGAGTATCGGCATACCCATGACGAAATGTAGATGTCCATATTTGTGAACTTAAAACTTGCTTTTGAATTTCTTCGAAAAATTCTCCGCTTTTTATCTTCTCAACGAGAGTTGCTAAGCTGGGAATTGCTGGTTTTTTTGCTGACAAAACACATTCCTCCAAATTAAAAAAAGAAGGATTAATAAGGACCTGATAAAAAACACTCTAAATCATTATACAAATAATTTAGAACCAGGTTTACCCCACTCATCTTTCTCCCATAGAAATTTTTTACTTTTATCTATGATTATTTGACCATCAGGTCCAAGTTCTATTTTAAGGCGTTCCAAAGGCCTAGGTGCAGGACCCTCAAAGTGCATCCCTTCTTTGGTAAAACCACTCCCATGGCAAGGACACTTATACTTAGCTTCTGTATTTAGCCAGCGTGGAGTGCAACCTAAATGAGTGCAAAGACCAAAAATAACATAAATACCTTCTAGGTCTCGCACAATCCAGACTCTTTGATCCTTAATAAACTTAGTACTAACTTCACCTACGGTATAATCA
>JABGTQ010000321.1 GCA_018647025.1 Nitrospina sp.
AAACATGGTAGTATGGGGAATGAAAATAAGTTATGAGTGATCAGAAACTTGCATCTAAATTTGACTGGGTTTTATTCATATCTATCCTCACTGTGTCTATTATTGGTGTAATAGCTATAAATAGCGCGAATCATGGTAGAACAGAATCATTTTTTCGCGACCTTTACATTAAGCAAATTTACTGGATTCTCCTTGGACTAGGAGCTATGCTCATCGCTCTAGCAATCGATTGTCGGCAACTAAACCAACATGCTTATGCTATCTATGGCATTACCGTTTTAGCTCTAATTTATGTGTTAGCTGCAGGCGAAATAGCTTCTGGGGCTAAACGTTGGATCCACATAGGATCATTTAGCATACAAATTTCAGAGCTTGCAAAAATATCCTTAATCCTTGCCCTCGCAAAATACTTCGAATCCGGAAAATTTCAAGGGCAGTATTCCTTTAGAGATCTATTGACTCCTGCCCTGCTGACATCTGTTATTGCCATATTAATAGCCGTTCAACCTGATCTAGGAACTGCTATTATGGTTTTCTTGATCTTTCTAGTTTTTATCACCGCCATAGAAATCGACGGAATATTTCTGACAAAATTATTCGGTACTAGTGTTTTTTTAATCCCGTCACTATGGTTTTTTTTAAGAGACTATCAAAAACTGCGAGTAATGACCTTGTTCAATCCAGAAATAGATCCTCTCGGCGCTGGTTATCATTCCATACAATCAAAAATAGCTATCGGTTCCGGTGGATTTGGAGGTAAAGGCCTTTTCATGGGAACTCAAAGCCGTCTCAATTTTCTTCCTGAAAAACACACTGATTTCATATTTTCAGTATTAGCAGAGGAAACGGGCTTTGTTGGTGTAATACTCCTATTATCTCTTTATCTTTTTATCATTCTCAAGGGGTTGAGTATCAGTTTTCACGCGCGGGATCGATTCAACCTCTTTCTAGGATTGGGAATCGTTAGTTCAATTTATTTTTACGTTTTATTCAACATTGGAATGACAATTGGTTTGTTCCCGATAACCGGACTTCCTCTTCCATTAGTTAGTTATGGAGGGTCATCACTTGTGACCAATTTTTTTGCCCTTGGGCTATTACTCAATATAGGAATGAAACGTACAATGCTTTAAACTCTATCAAATCGATATTTTTAGTTTAAAGTATAATCCAATAATGTTTCAAAAATAGATCGTTCGTCCCCATATCAGGTCATACAAAAAATTTTCACCTTTAACTATTGAAAATAGGTTTTACAGTATGCCTTCCGAAATTTTGATAAATTCTAACGCCCGCGAAATTCGAGTCGCTTTGATAGAAAACAGTCATCTTGCTGAACTATTCATAGAGCATCACGATAGCAAGGGCATAGTAGGCAATATTTATAAAGGAAGAGTCATTAAGGTTTTGCCAGGAATGCAAGTCGCTTTTGTTGACATGGGCTTGGATAAGGCTGGATTTCTTTGCGCAAACGATATTGATATTACGGAAATACCTGAGTCGAAAAAAAAAGATTGGGCAACCGATCAAAATAAAAACACTACATCTTCTCATGAAGAAGAAAGTAGCTTTCCCGACGACTACTCAAGCCCTAACCTTAGCAAACACCAAATTCCAATTCAGATTCTTTTGAAAGAAGGACAAGAAGTCATTGTTCAGGTCACTAAAAATCCTCTTGGAACCAAAGGCGCTCGTATAACAACGCACATAGGTCTTCCCGGTCGCAACCTAGTCTATTTGCCAACCTCAAGCGACATTTTTGTTTCACGACGCATTGAAAATGAAACAGAAAGAACTCGATTAAAAACCATCCTTCAAGAAATCGAAAACCTCGGAGGTGGTTATATTGTTCGCACCGCTGGACAAGAGTGTAAAAAAAGCGACTTCGAGTCCGATCTTACTTTTCTATATCGCCTTTGGGGAAGCTTACAAGAAAAATCTAAGGTGACATCTTCCTGTAGCCTTTTATACGAAGATCTCAACTTAATCTTTCGTTCAATTCGCGACTTAGTTACGAATGACTTAACCCGTATAGTGCTAGATTCAAAAATAGAGTATCAAAACTGTCTTAAGTTCTGTGAAAATTACCTGCCGCATATCTATAGTAAAATTGTACTACACCAAGAACCTACGCCCATCTTTGATCGCTTCGGGATAGAAATTGAAATCAACCGAGCATTGAACCGAAAAGTTTGTCTCAAGTCTGGTGGATATATTTCAATCGATCAAACAGAAGCACTTGTAGCGATCGATGTGAATACAGGGAAATATGTCGGTAATAGTGACCCTGAAGAAACGATTCTTAAAACTAACCTAGAAGCAGTAAAGGAGATCGCCTATCAGTTACGTTTACGTAATATAGGGGGAATTATTATTATCGATTTTATTGACATGCTTATGGAAGAAAGTAAAGAAGCTGTATGGAATAGTCTTACTCTGTCCCTGAAAAATGACCGCTCGCGAACAAAAATTTTAAAAATATCAGAACTAGGCCTCCTTGAAATGACCCGTAAACGTGCTCGAGAAAGTCTAGTTCAAACTTTATGCAATATATGCTTCTATTGTGAGGGGAAAGGACAGAATAAATCACCTACGACCATATGCAACGACATAATAAGATCAGTTCAAAAAATCTCCAAAAAAAACTATCTAGATCAAAAAATTATCACAATAGAAATGAACCCCTTTGTTTATGATATATTTTTTGAAGAAGAAGCTTCTTTCTTGGAGCATACAGAGAAAGAGCATGGCCTTGAGGTTAAACTCCTAAAAAAACATGAACTTCATCAGGAAAAATATAATATTTTAATTAATTAAACCCTTCAAATTAAGAAAGTAGGCTGTTCATGAACTACATTGGACTAATCATTTTTATAGGAATACTTCTGATATCGAATGGATGTGGCACCGCTGGGAAAAGTTTTGACACATCTAATGCTGCGAGTATTCTCAATGGGACAACCACCCGATCAGAGATAAAAAAAATATTCGGAGAACCCTTTAAAACTGGTATTCAGAATGGCCAGCCTGTTTGGACTTATGAAAATCACCACTATTCGATATTACGTGACGACACGTCCGAGGACCTAATTATCATTTTCAGATCGGATGGAATAGTACAATCCCATCAATTTATGTCTAGCAAACCATCCTCATAAATTAATCCCGATAACTAAAATTTAATGTTTAAGTTTGAAACTCGGCAGAACAATATCCTGCATTTATCTTGGCTCGCATTCTTCTTCTCGTTTGTAGCCTGGTTCAATATGGCACCATTTAACTCAACGCTCATTAGAGCTGTCGGCCTCAGTCAAGAACAAATAAACATATTAATGCTATGTAATGTATCTCTGACTATTCCAGCTCGAATTCTCATTGGAATACTAGTCGACCATTTTGGGCCACGGAAGGTTTTCAGCTGTTTATTAATATTCGCTGCAGGTGTTTGCTTTTATTTTGCATCAGGAGAAAGTTTTGAAGATTTCCTGGTTGCTCGCCTGCTCATGGGAATTGTTGGAGCGGGATTTGTTGTCGGAATTAAAATGATATCCGAATGGTTTCCTCCTGAAAAAATGGGGCTTGCTCAAGGTATATACGCAGGATGGGGTAACTTTGGGGCAGCAGCAGCAGTATTTAGTCTCCCAATTATAGCTTCATTCTTTCCGGAAGAAATAGGCTGGAGATATGCTGTGGTTTTAAACGGCATCCTTTGTGCCATTTGGGGCGTTATATATTTTATTTTCGCGCAAGAAATCTTAGGGGAAAGCATTAATTTTCAAATCCTACTTAAGAACAACATCGAGGTGACATCAAAAAAGGATATTTTTCTCCAAGTACTATTCTTAATACCTATTTATGGGGCTATCGCTACACTTGTCTGGAAACTTTCAGGACACCCTTTGCAGCTATTATCTTCTGATACTTTTAAAATACTGATCACAGGAATACTCATCCTTTATATCTTTAATATGACCCAAACCGTTCGA
>JABGTQ010000322.1 GCA_018647025.1 Nitrospina sp.
ACGACAAGTCATCTGCCCTTACTAGAGAATGTTCATAAAACAAAAGTCCTGCCGTAACGATTACACCAAAAAAATAAACCCACCCTAAAACTGGAATAAAAAGCAACAAAACAAGGAAAAGTATCATCATGCAATGTGAAATAAAGGCAAGTTTTAAGGCAGTTCTAACGCCAAATTTCTGTGGGATCGAATGAAGATTATTGACTCTGTCAGAGTCAATATCCATACAGGAATATATAATATCAAACCCAACTAGCCAGAACACAACTGCTGCACCAATCACGAGAGACTCTATTGAAACTTCTTCTCTTATAGCAACCCAGGCTCCAACAGGTGCTATCGAGATCGCAACCCCTAACCATAAATGAGACAAAGAAGTAAACCGTTTAGCAAATGAATAGCCAAACACTATTCCCAGGGCAACTGGAGAAAGAGTAAATGCCAAAGAGTTTAGCATGTAGGCCGAGAATATAAAAACAACCGACGCTAGGGAAAGAAAAACCCAATACTGATTAACAGTCGATTTGCCAGCAGGCAAAGCCCTACCCTTAGTTCGAGGGTTTAATCGATCAATTTTAGCATCAGCAATTCGATTAAATGCCATCGCGCAATTTCTAGCACTAAACATTGCTATTAGAATCCATACTAATTTACCCAAATCAGGCATACCTTCAGCCGCAATAAAGGCACTTATAACAGCAAAAGGGAGAGCAAATACTGTATGTTCAATCTTAATATCAGTGAAAATTATTTTAATTTTTTTAAAAAAACTCAGTTCTATCTCCTCTTAAACAAGCTAACAAAGACATAATTAAAAAAATCCTGCAAGCACACCAATCTCTTATGTTATTAATAATTTAAATAAATTTTTTTGTTTTAACATAATTTTTTACAAATCAATAAAACGTCCAAAACACATGAAAAACTATAAACGACTTCTTCTCCTACTTCTGCCATACAAAAAAGAATTAATCATTGGAACTGTTTTTTTAATAGCGGCGTCAATGACAAACCTAGCAGTCCCGCTTTATATTCGAAACCTTGTCGACATTGTAATGGTAGAAAAAAACCTAGCCCATTTAAATAGCATTGCCCTAGCTATTAGCGGTTTGTTTCTAATTCAATTGATTTGCCAGACAATACATAACTACCTCTTTGATGTTACAGAAAAAAGAGTCATAGCAGATTTTCGAATAAAACTATTCAACCATCTTCATAAAATGTCAGTCAGTTATTTCGTTAAACGTCGAACTGGTGAAGTCATGTCTCGCATGACTAATGATGTGACAACAATTGAAAATATTGTAACAGACCTACCAGCGACAATTATTCAACAGTCGATAAGACTTTTAGGCGGAATAGTAATTATTTTATACATGAATTGGAAGCTAACATTTATGATTCTTATCTTAGCCCCCGCCCTTGCACTTTTTGCCAGAGTTTTCGGTCGCAAACTCAAAAAACTCTCCACGGAAATCCAAGATAAGCTTGCTGTTTCGACAACAATCCTGGAGGAAAACATATCTTGCTATCAAGTTGTAAAATCCTTTGTGCGAGATCGCCTAGAGTCAAATAGATTTTCAAAGGCCATAGAGGACAGCTTCATTTTAGCTCGTAAGCGTGTAATTATCTCAGCATTTTTTGGACCCTCAATAGGATTTATAGCCTTTAGCACGTCTCTCGTTCTCTTGTGGTACGGTGGGCGCGAGGTAATAACAGGACAGATAAGTCCAGGAGAACTAATAGCTTTTATTCTGTACGCCACTATTATTGCAGGGCCAATGGGTAGCTTTGCTAGAATGTATACAAAGCTCCAGGAGGGACTTGGAGCAAGCAAACGCCTATTTGAGTTACTTGATACCCAAAGCGAAGTTCGGAACCTACCAAACGCACAAATTATGCCTAAAATTTCTGGGCAAATTGAGTTTGACAAAACCTGTTTCCATTATCAGGAAAACCGTGAGGTTATAAAAAACATTACATTTAATGTAGAACCTGGTCAAACAATAGCACTAGTTGGGCCAAGTGGAGCAGGAAAAACAACCCTCATAAGACTCCTTCATAGATTTTATGACCCAACACAAGGAGAAATACGAGTCGATGGAATACCCATAAAAAATGTAGAAATTTCTAGTTACTGGAAACAGATAGGCATTGTGCCTCAAGAAACAATCCTATTTGGTGATTCAATTGAAATGAACGTAAAATACGCCAAAGATGGTGCATCTGAACAGGAAATAATAGCTGCTGCAAAAGCTGCAAACGCCCATACTTTTATCATGGAATGCCCAGAACAATACAAAACTATCGTTGGAGAAAAAGGCATACGTCTCTCCGCAGGGCAACGCCAACGAATAGCTATAGCTAGAGCCATATTAAAAAACCCAAGTATTTTAATCCTCGATGAGGCAACCTCAGCTCTAGATAACGAGTCAGAAGTTTTAGTTCAGGAGGCTTTAGAGGGATTGATGAAAAATAGAACTTCCATCGTTATAGCTCATCGTTTATCTACAATACATAACGCTGATAAGATTCTTGTAATGGACGATGGAGCCATTATAGAAGCTGGTACACATTCAGAGCTAACAAAAAAGAAAGGGCTATACCATAGGCTGTATACCATTAAAAACTTAGAGTTAGATCCAAGGCGTAAAAAAGACGTAGAAACTCACACTTAATGATCAGCTAACTAGCTTACTTACAAAGAGTTAAAAAAATATAAAAATAAAAAAAAATATATCTTGCTAAATTCTTAAAAAGTTATAATATAACGAAACAATTATTGAGAATATAGTTCTCTGGGTAAGAACCTTTATTTGAAAATCCCAGCAAGATAAATAGACTGGGTGTTTCAAATAAGGGTTTTCATTCCTACGAAGAATTTTCACAATACTAAGATATAAGTAATATAAAAATACAAACCGGATTTTTATCCAACGGTATGTAATGCTCTTTGAAAATTGAATAGGCGTTTTAATATAATAATTTGTGGGTCCTAGTAGTAC
>JABGTQ010000323.1 GCA_018647025.1 Nitrospina sp.
AAGGGATGAACTTGAAAAAAGTAGATTTGATATGGCAGAGGCGGTTCAAGCCGCAAAACTTGCCAGCAATAACGAAGTTAAAGCACTCAAAGGCACGGCCTCTTCCCTAAGGGATGAACTTGAAAAAAGTAGATTTGATATGGCAGAAGCGGTTCAAGCCGCAAAACTTGCCAGTAATAACGAAGTTAAAGCACTCAAAGGCACAGCCTCTTCTCTAAGAGATGAACTTGAAAAAAGTAGATTTGATATGGCAGAAGCAATTCAATCAGAAAAACTTGCCAGCAAAAACGAAGTTAAAGCACTCAAAGGTACAGCCTCTTCTCTAAGAGATGAACTTGAAAAAAGTAAATTTGATATGGCAGAAGCGGTTCAAGCCGCAAAACTTGCCAGCAAAAACGAAGTTAAAGCACTCAAAGGCACAGCCTCTTCTCTAAGAGATGAACTTGAAAAAAGTAAATTTGATATGGCAGAAGCAATTCAATCAGAAAAACTAGGCAATAAAAATGAAGTCAAAGCACTTAAAGCAACAGCAGCGTCACTTCGTGAAGAACTAGAAAAAAGTAAATTCGATTTGGCTGAAGCAGTTCAGTCAGAAAAACTAACAAGCACTGGTGAAATCAAAGCACTCAAGGCTACAGTTGCTTCTCTTCGAGAGAAACTTGAAAAAAAAGAATTTAAAAAATAAAAAATTATTAAGACATTCTCATTCGTTTAAAGCTTAATAGAATATATTTGATCCTCCATTAAAGAGCAAAGTAACAACTATGGGAAAAACTAAAAAAGAAACTCCTGAAAATAAGTCCACAGGTAAAAAAAAACAAGACAGCTTCATTGATGCAATTTCCACTAGTCAGGAAAATACTGGTAAAGGAAAAAACGTCACTATTGAACACGGCAAACTATTAAAACTGAATAAGCGTCTTGAGCAGGCGGAGTTTCTTCTTGAAATGACCCGTGAAATAGCAGGTTTTGAGACTTTAAGTGAGGTGCTAAACAGATTAATTGAGATTACTGCAAAAGAATTAGACTGTGAAAGAAGCACATTATTCCTCAATGATGAGCAAACAGGAGAACTATACTCTCGTGTGGCTTTAGGCGATCTCGAAAGAGAGATAAGAGTTTTGAATGATAGTGGTGTCGCTGGATATTCTTTTACTCACGAAGAAAGTCTTACCATACATGATGCTAAAGCTGATCCAAGGCACGACCAAGCAATCGATGAAGAAACAGGGTTTGAAACAAAAAATATCCTTACTGTTCCCGTTCGAACTATGGCTGGACAGGTCATAGGAGTATTGCAAGCTCTGAATAAAAATAAAGGTAGGTTCACAAAAGAAGACTTAAAACTTCTAGAGACATTGTCGAGTCAAGCATCAGTTACTTTGGCCGGCACCCAACAAGTAGAACGAATTCGAAAAAAACGTGCTCAAGAAATGGAGTTCCTAGATACTGTTGCAACAATTACGGCAGAAGTTGATCTAAATAAATTACTTCAGAATGTCGTCGCTGAGATCACCCGAATGCTAGATGCTGATCGTTCAACTATATTCATTAACGATCCAAAAACTAATGAGCTTTTTTCTAGAGTTGCTGGAGGTGATGGTGTTGGAGAAATTCGATTACCAAATCATCTAGGAATCGCAGGAACGGTTTTTACCTCAGGGGAAACTCTGAATATTCCACATGCCTATGCTGATCTTCGCTTTAACCCAGGTTTCGATAAAAAAATAGGCTACTTTACACAGTCAGTCCTCTGCTCCCCAATAACCACCAAAGAAGGCGAGATTATAGGAGTCTCCCAGGTTCTTAATAAAAAGGGTGGGCCTTTTACTGATGAGGATGAGTCACGACTAAGAGCTTTCACAACGCAAGTAGCCATCTCCCTGGAAAATTCTAAGCTATTTGATGATGTTCAGAATATGAAAAATTATTCCGATGGAATGTTGCAAAGTATGTCTAATGGAGTAATAACATTGGATGAAGAGGGAGAAATAGTTACTTGCAATGAAGCAGGGTTAAAAATTATGTCAATAACAAAGGAAGAAATTATCGGTTTGAAAGGCAAGGAACACTTTGTTGATAAAAACAGTTGGATAATGACGCAAGTCGAAGAAGTTTTAAAAACACAAGAATCTGCAATAACGATGGATGCAGAGTTATTTTTTGCTGAAGAAAAAGTCTCGGCTAACACCTCTGTACTCCCACTCTCTGACCCTGAAGGAAAGCACCTAGGAACACTCATAATGATTGAAGATATAAGTTCCGAAAAAAGAATGAAATCAACCATGTCTAGATATATGGATCCAGGTATAGCTGATCAGTTACTGGCAGGAGGAGACGATGTTTTAGGGGGTCAAGACTTGGTAGCAACTCTTCTTTTTTCAGATATACGAGGGTTCACTACTTTAACAGAAGCTCTAGGAGCTCAAGGGACTGTGAAATTGCTAAATGATTATTTTACCATAATGGTTGATTGTATTAGCAAGGAAGAAGGTATGCTAGACAAATTTATTGGCGATGCAATTATGGCCGCTTTTGGAGTACCTATTTCGCATGATGACGATGAAGACCGTGCTATGCGTGCCGCTATTACCATGCTAACTAGTTTGGAGGATTGGAACAATGAGCGAAAAAAACAAGGGCAGTTGCCTGTTTATATGGGGATCGGCCTAAATACCGATAAAATAGTTTCAGGAAATATAGGGTCACCAAAAAGAATGGATTTCACAATGATTGGGGATGGCGTGAATTTAGCCGCAAGATTAGAGAGCGCATGTAAAGCCTACTCGGCCAAACTTTTGATAAGTGAATATACAGTTGCAAAACTTAAAGGGACCTATCAAATACGTGACGTTGATAATATTATTGTAAAAGGAAAAACTGAACCTGTTGGAGTTTACGAGGTTCTTGACTATCACACCGATGATTCATTTCCTAATCTAATGGAATCCGTGAATCATTTTAAAGAAGCAAGAAAACACTATAGAGCTGGCAGTTGGGACAAATCTATAAAATCGTTCAAAGAGTGTCTGAAGCTCAATGCTAACGATGCTCTTTCGCAAACATACATAGATCGTATTGAAGGATTAAAAAAGAACCCTCCAAAAAACTGGGATGGAGTTTTAACTATGACCTCAAAATAACCTCTTCGATAACATCTTCAAACTCTAAATAAAAGAATTTAATACCCATAAATATTTGATATTTTCAAAAGCAATGCTTAATGAGCAATAAGGATTTCAGAGTTTGTCATGGCAAACTTTATAGCTACCTAGAAACTAAAGACTATGGCGTAATAGTTTTTGGTTGTCCCCCCGGAATAGTAAAAGAGTTCTTAAGACTAAAAAAACCCCTCCCTTCAAAATATATAATTTCATCCGAAACATTTTGCGACAACTTAAATAATTTTGATTTTGAATTTATCGTTTACAGCTATTTATTTACAAGAACTCCTGGTTCAGTGGTTTATGCATATTGCCTTCCCGAACAAGAAAAAAGATTTCGAAACATCCTAAACGAAACTCTATTTGGGCCAAGGTTTGACCAGCTAATAGAATCTCAAAGCAATAAATTATTAAATGAAAAATGTTTGAATACACAAGATAAAAAAAATCTTCGAATTTTTCTAAGGCAAAATTTTGCAAAAAATAAAACCATTTCTATTTTATTTGACAACCTTTTACAAGAACACAGCAGCCAACCCATAATTAGCAAAGAGCTACAGAAATTCATTGAAGAAAAGCTTCTTTCTAAAAAAAAGAACATCCTTAATGTTGGCATTAAAAATCTTCCCCAAAAGCTAACTAAAATATACCAGCAATGTGCCCAACTTCAAAAGGAACTTGATTTTTTTTCTCTAGCCAAAGAGAAAGATCGAGATAGTTTTATTTCAAAAATAGTTAAGTTTTATCATATGGAAAAGTCGAACTCTGTACTTATAAATGGTTTGAAAAACAAGCGCAAAAAATTAAAAATTCAGGAAGTCGAACCTAGAATCTTCAAAGTATTTGAGGGAAAAGTACAACGGTGCACTGTCAATCTAAATAATATTGCTTCAAAAGATAAAAAGAATAAGCCAAAACAAATTCAAATACCTTTCTTTGGAGTTACTTTCATAGGAGTGGGTTCTGGATTTTCAAGTAATAAAGAAAATAGTTCTG
>JABGTQ010000324.1 GCA_018647025.1 Nitrospina sp.
GTTTCTATTTTTTTAATTTCTTCGTCTAACCCCTGAACTCTTTGTTCTGCTTCCTCTGCAACAATATTAAATCGGCTCATTTTATCATTAGCAACATCAATGGACTTCATCTCTTCCTTCAGAAGCTTCATTTTATTACTAAGATTGTTAACGATAAATATATTTAGCTTATTAACCTTCTCTTCGGTCTTATCAATAATCACACTATCCTCGCGGATCTTACTAATTTTGGTATCAACATCGATAGATAATGAATCCAAGTCACGCAACTTACTGCTAATACTCCTTATCATCTCGTTTTTAACAGAGATATTTTTAGACTCGATTTTCAAACTACTTATCTCATTCGTCATGTGCGTGAGTGTTATTCTTGCATCTTCAATAATATGACCTTGACCGAGGACTTTTTCGTAATCACCTTGAAGTTTATTCAATGTAATTTTCATTTCTTCCGTATCTTGGGTATAATTTTCGACTATAGATTTTTCCTGAACGATTGACGCGTAACGGTGATCTAATTCACGGCAGGTAGATTTCATTTCTTTCACACGCTCATTTGCGACCTTCATCATTTCCCGAAAACCTGTAATTTCAGTTACCTGAGTTTCCATGCTTTCTAACATGTTCTCTAAGCGATTAATGTTGCGATCGGCACTTTTGATTAACTTGGATTCCTCTCCCATCTTTTTAATCTTAGAGTCCATATCCCAAACAAGAATATTGAGACGTCCAGCATCCTCATTAGCCTTTTCAACAAGACTTCTCTGCTGTTGAAGGCTTTTGATTTTCTGCTCTACATGATCACTAAGTTGATGAAGCTCTCCCAAGTCACGCCTTAGAGTGGAATGATTTGATTCTATATCTTTGGCAACTCGCTGAAAGTCACGAATACGGGCATCAAAATTTTTAATTTCTTCAATCTGATGGCTAACAAAATCAAGCTTTTGAAGCGAGTCAGGCACTTGTGAACTAATTCTATCGAAAAACTGCTTTCGTTCGTCTAATTCAGGAATCTTCTTTTCAAAATATTCGACAAGAAGTTGAAGGTTTTTTCTTTCATGCGAGGCGACAGAAAGCAGCTCTTTAATTGCCTTGGCATCCTTATTCTCTACTTCGGTATCTTGTTTTGATTTATTCGTTCCGGATTCTTCATCCATAACTCAACTCCTCAAAAAAGCATTGATTTAAAAGTTAATCACTACAGAAATTAAATATACATTTTCATAAGAAATTATAGCACAGAGTTGATCTCATTGAAATTCAATTGCCTAGCCGTTTAAGAACCAGTTCAGCTATCTGTACCGCATTGTAGGCTGCTCCTTTAAGGAGATTATCAGAAACAACCCAAAAGTTAATAATGTTATCCCTTTTAAGACCTCCACGAACTCTTCCCACAAAAACATCTCCCTTTCCACAAGCATCAACTGCCAATGGGTATTCATTATTTTCAGGGTTATCCACTAAAGAAATACCGGGTGATGAAGAAAAAACGTCTTTAACCTCATCTACATTCATAGGCAACTCGGTCTCCACGCTCACGGCCTCTGAATGAGAGTTAAAAACCGGCACGCGAACAGCTGTTGGAGAAACCTCAATTGTGCTATCACCTAAGATTTTATGGGTCTCATTTACCATTTTCATTTCTTCTTTAGTGTAACCATTTTCCATAAAAACATCTATATGTGGCAAACAGTTAAAGGCTATTTGGTGTGGATAAATATCTTTCTGAACCGACTTTCCATTAAGAATATTTCTACTTTGATGCTTTAGTTCTTCTATAGCCTTTTGGCCTGAGCCAGAAACTGATTGATAAGTTGACACAAAAACTTTACGAACACGATATCGATCATGAATTGGCTTTAAGGCAACAACCATCTGGATAGTTGAACAATTAGGATTTGCTATAATCTCACATTTTTCACCTAATGCAGATGGATTCACCTCGGGAACAATTAGAGGAATGTCTTTCTCCATTCTCCAAGCACTGCTATTATCGATAGCAACGCACCCCGATTTAACAGCGATAGGGGCATATTGTTTACTAATAGAACTTCCAGCAGAAAAAAGGGCAATATCCATCCCTACGAAAGAGTTTTCCCGTAGTTCTTTTACTTCAATCATTCTCCCCCTAAACGGTAGCATCTGCCCAACTGACCGAACAGAAGCCAATGCGCTTAAGCGACCTACTGGAAAGTTTCTTTCATCTAGGGTTGCCAATATTCGACGACCTACTGCACCAGTGGCACCCACTACAGCTATATCATAATTCTCTTTTTTATCAATCATTTGGAAGACACGTTCTAGGAATAAAATAATTCATTTTTCAAGCTCAGCCACAACCTTATCGCCCATTTCCTGAGTACTTACTTCTGTCATTTTATTTGACATTATATCACGCGTGCGAACTCCCTGATCCAGAACAGCCTCGACCGCGGATTCTATTTTGGCATTCACTTCCTCAAGGCCGAACGAATATTTAAACATCATGCCCACAGATAATATAGTCGCCAAAGGATTTGCCAACCCCATTCCAGCTATATCAGGTGCGCTTCCATGGATCGGTTCGTACATTGCCGTATTTCCGCCGATACTAGCTGAAGGTAACATTCCGATTGAACCTGTTAGCATAGAAGCTTCGTCACTTAAAATATCACCAAACATATTCGTTGTTACTATCACGTCGAACTGTTTTGGAGCACGAACTAATTGCATAGCGCAGTTATCAACATACATATGCTCTAAAACCACATCTTTGTATTCCTCGTGGACCTCTGAAACTACTTCGCGCCATAATCCTGTAACTTCAAGAACATTTGCCTTGTCAACGGACATCACTTTTTTGTTTCTCTTACGTGCCACATCGAAAGCAACACGAGCAATCCGTTTGATTTCTTCTTCTGTGTAAACTAGAGTATTAAAACCCCTGCGGGTCCCATCAGCTAATAACTCCACACCGCGAGGTTCTCCAAAATAAATTCCCCCTGTCAGTTCGCGTATAACCATAATATCTAAACCGTCAACCAACTCTCGCTTTAAGGAAGATGCATCAACCAAAGCAGGGAAAATTTTTGCAGGGCGAAGATTAGCATAAAGCTTTAAATTGGAGCGTAATCCAAGAAGAGCCCTCTCTGGACGCAAAGAAAAATCGATTTTTTCCCATTTCGGCCCACCTACAGCTCCAAGTAAAACTGCATCGGCCTCTTGCGCTGTTTTTAAGGTCTCTGGAGGCAAAGGATGCCTATCAACTTCATAGGCTGCACCGCCAACAGGCACCTCATTTAATGTTAATTTAAGCTCAAGGCCTCTCTCTAAGGATCCTAAAACCTTGACTGCCTCTTTGATTACTTCAGGTCCTATCCCGTCACCAGGAAGCAAAGCGATTGTATAATTTTGACTCATTTCAAAACTCTTTTAAATTATTAGTAAATGATACTTATTATTTAATAAGTTAAACCCTTATAAAGCATCAGCAAAATGCCCAAATCGTAACTAATGATAACCATTCATGCAAGAAGAAAGAAAAAATCAATCCTAACTTTAGCCTTACTTAATGAAAGATTAAATAAAGTTGAAAAAAAACAATAATGCCATATCATAGACAATTTAGACATTTTAGAAAAAATAGGTGTACTTTTTAACGCTCTCAAAACTAGAAATGGTTGATTGTATGGGAGCGATTAAACTTACAACCTTAAAAAAATTTACGCTACTTTCAAATTAACGATCCTCAAATCGTTCTTCTACCTAAACTTCACAAAAATTCGATTATGCTAAATGGAAAACGAGTTACAGTAGTTATGCCAGCATATAATGCCGAAAAGACTCTAAGAAAAACACATAGCGAAATTCCTCACGATATCGTTGATAAAATCATTCTCACAGATGACGCTAGTCAAGATCGCACTGTAGACATTGCTCGACAACTAAATATTAAAACCTTTGTGCACATAAAAAACAAAGGCTATGGAGGAAATCAAAAAACCTGTTATCAAGAAGCATTACGAGCAGGATCCGA
>JABGTQ010000325.1 GCA_018647025.1 Nitrospina sp.
AACTCGATACAAATTGGTAACCCTTTTCCCTCACGGTAAGAATATAGACTGGCTCTTGAGGCCTCTTCTCAAAATATTTTCTCAGACGGGAGATAAAATTATCGACAGTTCGAGTTTCGGTTTGCGGGTCGTACCCCCAAACCTTTTCTAATAATTCTTCACGGCTAACAACATGACCTTTTTTCTCTACCAAAAGTTTCATAACAAGAGCTTCCTTGGTGGTTAAGTAAAATTCACCACCAACGCCTTTGACTTTACCTGTTCTGAAATTAATCCACATTGTAGCAAACCGAAAAATATCTTGATCATGCACTGGTTCTTTATACCATTGCGACCGACGTAAAATACCTTTTATACGCAATAAAAGTTCCGGGAGATGGAACGGCTTGGTCAGATAATCATCTGCACCCGCTTCTAAACCGATTTCTCTATCTTTTTTGGACGATTTAGCGGTCAACATAAGAATAGGAAAACGTATATTAGTTTCTCTTATAGTACGAGCCACCTCAAGCCCTCCCATTTTAGGCAGCATAAGGTCGAGAATAATCAGATCAAAATCTTTTTTTCTTAATTGATCAAGTGCAGATAACCCATTATCAACCAGAAATATTTCATATCCTTCCCGCTCAAGATTAAACCTAAGACCTTTTGCTAAATGAGGATCATCTTCGACTAATAAAATTTTATTTGTTTCCGCCATCATCAGTTTATTTCACGTCCAGAATATTTATTTTTTTCAATTAAAGCGTGATCTATTGGCAAACTCAACATAAAGCGCGTTCCTTTTCCCCGACCCTCACTAAAAACATTTATTTTTCCTTTATGGTTCTTAATAATTAGTCGAGAAATATACAAACCTAATCCAGCCCCTTCAATATTCTGCGTTTCTTGATTCTGTACCCGATAGAACTTTTTAAAAACTTTTTTTAATTCCTTCCTATCAAACCCGAAACCCTGATCTATAAAATCAATAATACAAAATTTTTTATCCCGTCTTACTTCAATGACGAGGACCGTCCTAGCAGGAGAATATCTTAAAGCATTCGCTATTAAATTATTAAAAACCATACGCATGGCTCGACCATCTATAATGACTTTTATCTGTTCATTAAAATTTAACTTTATCTCACATTCTTTGTCTTTAAATAATTTTTGATGATGCGCTATTATTGCTTGTATGAATGTAACAATATTCACCGAAGCAAACTGCAACTGCATACTCTTTGGGTCAGATTTACTTGATTCAAGAATATTGTCTATGAGATCAGATAATCGTTCTGTATCAGACAACATCGTTTCAACGAAGTCCTTCGCTTCTTCTGAAGATACCTTTTGATACTTGAGCGTTTCTAAGTAAAGCTGAATCGATGCCAAGGGGGATTTTAGTTCATGAGATACACTCGAAATAAAGTTGCTTTGAAGCTGATTTAATCGGGATTGCTTATTCCAATAAACGAAGATCACATAGACCCCAGCTAGGATCACGAACATCAGCACCCCACCCTCTAGAAGAACAACCAAGTTAAAGTTTGACTGTAATAACTCGGGTGGCAGCTTCTTGGTAAATTCAGCCAGATTCTGGCTATTTTTAACATACCAATATACCCAAACTATCATCAATCCAATCCAGGCAATCTGCACACCAATAAATACGAAAATTGGGTGAAACAATGCTCGCAATCTATTCATAACTTATAAAATTTTATAACCTAGAAGAACTGAGTAGGTTTTAAATATTTTCCCTAGTTAAATATTACATAAGTTTTACATACAGTTACTAATGTTCAGGGTTATTATATCAACAATTAAAAACACAATTAGACTAACTTAGCACAATTCAACTGAAAGCAACCAATCATGCCAACTTTATCACGAGTAAAACCCAAGCTCATATTTAACAGAGGTATTACTGGTTTTTTTATCTTCCTACACCTTGGAGCTTTGTTAGCCTTTTTCCCTTTTGCTTTTTCTTGGAGCGCAGTAGCATTAATGCTTTTCTTACACTGGCTAACTGCCTCTATCGGCATTTGTTTTGGTTACCACAGATATCTTACCCACAGGGGAATGGACCTCCCGCAATGGGTAGCAAATATAATTGTATTTTGTGGATCGCTAGCTTGCCAGAAT
>JABGTQ010000007.1 GCA_018647025.1 Nitrospina sp.
TGGCATAACCGTCTTGAACAATCGAATTATTATTGGATGCCGCAGAGAATCCTGTCAGTTTCCCGTGAGTAAGAGTAGCTGTATCGACAAGATCCCAATTCATACTCATACTGTCTGCTGGGGTAGTAGCATCTGAATAGTCTATTGTGAAGGTATGGTCTACAGCTGCCACACCATCTTTTAAGCTCAATTGACCGGTGGTATCAAAAGTGACTGACCCCGATGCCCCTGCCGTAATTTTGCCTTCAGATGGAATAGCGGCAAAAGTCCATTTGTTTTCTGATGCAACTTTTGTGAAGGTAAGATTTAGAGTGACAACTGAACCCACTGAATTATAAAGTGTAACCGGTGTGTTAAATGTCGAGGTCGCTGTTGCTGCAGCATTTAATTGCGTTCCTACATTAAAAAAAGTACTCGCATTTGGTTCCGACTGGACACCAGCTAAATCAATATCTTCTAAAGTTGTTGATACAACATCGTTGGTGTATTCATAACCTTTTAAAATTTCTCCTGTCATGGCCTGAACTAGGCCACTTTCATTCATACGAAACTGACCGTTTCTAGTAAAATATTGATCGGCTACACCAGGTGTACTTGTTATAAAAAAACCGTTGCCATCAATAGCAAGGTCCAATGCATTTTGAGAGGCTTCAATCGCCCCTTGGTCCCATTGTTGAATCACTCCGTTTAAATGCGAGCCCCCACCCAACTGGCTGGTCACAGAACCATTATGTAAAACCGTTGCAAAAATATCCCCGAATACTGGAGCGCTTCCCTTAAAGCCGACTGTATTCACATTAGCAATATTATCACCAATGATTTCCATGGCTTTTGAATTTCCGGAAAGACCTGATACCCCGGTAAAAAGTGTACTTATAAGTGACATTAGACTTCTCCTCTTTCTTTTATTGTTTTATGGTGACTCGTTTAATTGAACTAATGGGTAATTCTTTTCCGTTTACAATGGCATGCGCTTCACTTGATCCAAATACAACGTCACTGACTAGACCGGAAGTAAAAGTATCTACAGAAATTGTATCGCCAGCGTAATTTTCAGCCTTTACCGTATAAGTATAGGTACCTGCAGAAAGTGGGTTCCCATGTTTATCGAACCCATCCCAAGTTACATTATTTTTTCCTTGCGTTTGACCACCAAGCCTGACCATATCTACCTGACTGCCTGAGTTATCAAAAATGTCAATTCGAATTGATGTGGCATCGCTACCTAAGGAATAGCTAAGAGTCTCCGAAGAATTTTCAGAATGACTAAAAGCATTGCCATATGACTCCACAGTCTTACCAATAAGGCTGAGCGCTGAATTATTTTGTGAAGCTGTCTCAAGTTTCTGAATGATTTCAAGATTTGCGTTCACATTAGTCATTTGTTCCAACCCGCTGAACTGGGCAAGTTGTGCACTAAAATCCTGTGCCCCCATTGGATCTAGAGGATCCTGCGCTGATAACTGTGCTATAAGCAACTTGAGAAAATCATCTTTCCCTAATTCACCACCGCCATTTCTTTCCACTTTTGGTTTTAATGTGTTGTCTATCGATGTAACCCCTGGGATATCCATTTTTTAATCTCCTAAAATAAGCAATGTGCTTACGCCATAACGCTGAATGTTTGAGAACTATCATCAAATATAAAAGAAGTTTGTCTGGTAGATTCTTGCTTTCCTTCTATCTCTAGATCCTCTATATCAATGTAATCAAAATCACTTGTACCAGATTGACTAGAATGATCTTTTTGTTGAGAAAATTCTTGATTCCCACCTCCGCCTACTAGAACTGAAAAACCATCAAGTTTAAGTCCCTGACTTAACATCGAGTCCCTGAGCTGGGATAAATTACTTTCAATGACCTGTTTTACTGCTTGGTTTTCAGCTAGGATAACTGTTCGGACGCCATCACCTGATGTAATGATATTCATACGAACCTTGCCCAAGGATGGAGGATCGAGCTGTATTTTTACTTCACTTTGAGAACCATTGGAGCGAATTGATAATCTATTTATAATTTGGTCTATTACTCTAGTTTCGATAGGGGCCTTGTAAATTGAATTTTCAGGAAGAGCTATCTTTGTATTGACATTAGCTTTGTTATTAGCTCCCGCTGTCACATTGTTGTTAATCCCTTGAACTTCACCATTAGCTTTAATTGCCTCCAAGCTTTTACTTTGAGCCCCATCCAAATTTGCATCAGCATATTTCATGCCGACATTACTCTGAGAAACTATTTTTTCTTGGGCTGTATTTTTCGATTCGGCCTTTACGTTATCGGCAGTTGCCGACACCTTTTCATCTCCCTTTATAACCCCGTCACCGACGTTTTTATTTTCATCTGGGCTCAGCCGCTTTTGAATATCTGATGTTTTTACCGTAGTTTCCTTATTCTTTATTTTCTCAGGCTTTATTTTATCTAGATCCTTAGCAACTTGGCTGACAACTTCTGGTTTTTTTATTTTATCTTGGGCACTGAAATCTTCTTTTGTTAATTCCCTATTTAAAATTG
Source organism: Nitrospina sp. (assembly GCA_018647025.1). GTDB lineage: Bacteria > Nitrospinota > Nitrospinia > Nitrospinales > VA-1 > Nitromaritima. The sequence continues at coordinate 2,512 of JABGTQ010000007.1, forward strand.
ATGTATCTATTTTTTTTGATTCAAATTTTTGGATGAGATTTTTTACTTCTTGATTAGTAAAACCTGCTTGCTTTAATAAATCATTTATTAAGCCTTTTCTGTTTTCTAATTGTGAAAATGAATTTTCATTTAGATTGTTACTAGAAACAAAATTTTGTAATGAAAAATCTTTGAGGTTAGAATTTTGTGCCGTTAAAGATTGTAATAAATTTACGACATCAACCCCGGAATCATTGTTGAAAATTTTAAGAAGAGTTTCCATTGCCTGAGCATCAAAACCCAATTCTTTTAAATAATTCGTAGCTTCTTGAAAGCTATCGACCGAAGCAAGTTCATGAGAGGAAACATTTTTTTGTTTTGTGGAGGTATGCTGTGTTTCTTCTAAAGGTTCCTTTGAAGTATTTTGATCTATTTTTTTTGAATTAGCTTGATCTGTTTGCTGACCTTCCTTCGAATGCAATTTTTCTATTGGTTTTTTTTCTGATTGTTTTTGAGAAGGAGAATGGTCTTGTCTATCTGTTCCCGTTTTATTATTTTCATTCGCAGGAGATACTCTATGATTGGCATCGTCCATTATTCTCTGGAACCCATCATCATCTCTAATATCATGATTTTGATGAGTCGCGACTTGTTCGACTGGTGCCTGTGGGGCGAATATTGCTAAAATATCTGCTTGGCTCACAATGAATACCTTTAAAGCTTAAGTTTAAAAAAAATGATTTGCCCTAAAAAATTTTTCTAGGATTTACTTACTTTGAGCAAAAGGTGTGCCAAAGTATAAAAATATTTTTTAATCTTTTAAATATAAGGTATTACGTACATTTGCGTTGACAGATATTGAAAACCCACACGGTAAAATTTTCCTAGATTCAGGAAATTTTATCTTTATTTGGAATATTAAAATTGATCTGGTGTTAAGATCTATATATTTTTTCTACAAGTCTGATCTAAAAAATGAGATCTCGTAAAAAATGCACGTTTGATGGGTCTAATCTTCCTATATCTTCTCGAGGATTATGCAAAAAACACAGGCTTAGACTTTTTGATCGTAAGCGAACTAGATGTAGGATCGCATTCTGCGATAAACCTATCTAAAATATCACAAACAAACTTTGCTCCACCCGCTATGAAGTATTCCTTAAAAATAATAATCTTCAAAAGAAAAAAACAAGACCTAGATTTTTAAATGTTGAAGATGCATGGGAATGGTGTTTTGATAATTGGGTGAAACGTGACAGACAGACCAACTGTCTTGTCTAAGGGTACCCATAAGAGATGGTTATGAAAAATTCAGATGTAATAAAAAAGGGATATCAGTAAAAATACCGATACCCCTTATCCTATTGATATAACTGGTGCCGAAGGACGGACTCGAACCGTCACAGGGTTGCCCCTACTGGATTTTGAATCCAGCGCGTCTACCAATTCCACCACTTCGGCAACTCCTTTTTCTATTATTTATGGGTAATACGTATTTAAACTATTATAAGAGTTACTCTTGAGTTTCCTAAAGTTTATTGAGATGGATTATAACAAATAACTTTATATTATGAACCCCCTGTGGCGTTTTACTTTTTTTTGATTTTTTTTACTAGAACCCGGATATTATCTGCATCTTTTTGATTGGGGTCAACAGAAAGGGCCCTTGAAAAATAAACTGCAGCTTCTTCAGGTTTTTTTAAATGAAA
>JABGTQ010000326.1 GCA_018647025.1 Nitrospina sp.
CTGAAAGGATCCGGGCGCACTCCATTCTCTCGAGGTGGAGATGGCAAGGCGGCTCTTGGCTCGGTCTTAAGAGAGTACCTAATTGGTGAGGGCATGCACGCTCTCGGCATCCCAACGACACGCGCCCTGGCAGCAGTTACTACTGGGGATGATGTCTACAGGGAAACCCCTCTCCCTGGTGCTGTTCTCACAAGGGTTGCGGCCAGCCATATTCGTATTGGAACCTTCGAGTTTGGCGCCGCTCGCGGTGACGTCGACAATGTCCGTAAACTCACAGATTATGCCATTGCACGGCACTATCCTGATATAGCCAACGCAAACAACCCATACCTAGCCTTCTTCGAGGCCGTTTGTGATGCTCAAGCCGCCTTAGTTGCGCGTTGGATGAATATCGGTTTTATTCACGGTGTGATGAACACTGACAACATGACAATCTCTGGTGAAACGATAGATTATGGGCCCTGTGCTTTTATGGACACCTATTCTGCCGACACAGTATTTAGCTCGATCGATTCCCACGGCCGCTATGCCTATGCTAACCAGCCCAAAATCCTGTCCTGGAACCTGACGCGATTAGCGGAAACGCTAGTCCGGTTTGTCGATACTGATAAGGATCGAGCTCTCGAATTGCTAACCGAAAAGATTAATAAGATTCAACCTCTCTATGAAACATACTGGCTGGCTGGAATGCGGTCTAAGATTGGTTTGTCAACGGAGAACCCTCTCGACCTAGAACTAATCAACGACCTACTATCGACAATGGAAGAGGGACATGCTGATTTCACCCTAGTCTTCCGTCTTCTTGCACAGGCCTTGCGCGGAGATAGCAAACCGGTACGACACCTATTTGAAGAACCTATTGCCTTCGACATCTGGGAGCAACGTTGGCGTAGCCGCTTTGAGCAGGATGGGATTACAGAAGAGACTAGATTACAGTTGATGAACCGGGTAAATCCGATCTACATTCCTAGAAACCATAAAGTTGAAGAAGCCCTTACCGCAGCAGTTAATCATAATGACATGATGCCATTCTCCAATTTGCTATCCGTCTTGAGTCATCCCTTCGACGAAGTCCTAGGGAAAGAAGCCTATGCCAGGCCAGCGCCAGCCTCGGATGTCCTTTACCGAACCTTCTGTGGAACCTAACAGAAGGGCTCGATACAGTGCCTTATAGGCTGCGGAACTTTATTATTTGAAAACGTATTATGACCACAATTAACTTTAAGAAGATTACAACTTATTCTAAACACCTCTGAATTGCAGATTAATTTATTTGCATCAATTTAAAGAGCTTTATGCCAGTGCTAAAATTTTTTCGAATTAAAACTGTGGGTTAACTTTTTACATTTAAAAAGAATAGAATTTAACGTTACTAAATTTTTTAGGAATAATATGGGTATTAAAAAAGAAGTTGATACTCTTATTAACTTGTCAAGAAAGGTTGGCAAGGCATTTTGTAATAAAGATACTTTTGAAGAAACCTCTTCAAAAAACATAGCACAGAAATGGAAATATAAAGACGCTACCTTTAGAATGGACTTCCCAAAAACTACGAGTGATGAAATAGCAATAGAAAATTGTTACGCGCTAATGAGAATGAAGTTAAAAGAGATAAACTTGGAAGCACCATCAGAATCTAGCATGAGGTTAGTTAGTAACTATGCCAAAATGGAGGAGTTAATATTATTGGATGAGTTATGGGAAGAGCTTAGTGCGAATGAAGAAAGCCCATAAACTTATAAAATGATACTACATGAACTTTTTCTCCACAAAAGTAACTATCTGCAAGTCAGTGAGTGAGAGTGACAGCAACTTTTCTTTTAGCTAAACCCCTAAGTTATCAATTCAAAGTATTGGTGTCTTTCGTTTCTACTTTCTTTTCTTTTTCTAAATTTGATTGGAGCTTTACAACATCAGCAATGAGCTCAATGTAGTTTAAATTCGCCTTGTCGCAATATTTTCTTAGAGAGGCATACATAATTAAAACGCAATTCCATACATCGAATAGTTCTCCTGTCTTTTTACAACGTTTTTCAAACGCAGTAAGAGTATTTTCTGTTTCCTCTAAAGCTAAATTGAATGTTTCAATCTCGCTATATTCTTTTAAGTTAAGATCACTATCAAAATCTAAGGGGTTTTCATCGAACTGGTTTTTCCTAGATTCGCTGTAATGATCTTCAATTTGACTAAAGTTAATCTCAACTTGTCGACAAAGCAAAGTTAAACAATTAAAACTAATTATAAGACATTCGTATCCACTTAATTCGCTATTTTCATCCTCTAACATTTCCGAAATATCATCTTCTATTAAATCAATCATTTTAAAAAATGCGCCAAGGCTATTCCCTTCATTATTGACTTGCATAAAATTAATTATCTCCCTTGAAAGTAATCATCCCAACAAAAAAGCTTGAAAGTTATGACCAAGTCAGAAAACCAAAAACAATATTGAGAGTGTAAAGTTCTAGTTACATCAAACACGATATTTTTTGAAATGTCGGTATAAATTTCCAAACAGTATGGCTTTATATTAATGAAAATCGTTTACATAACCAATGTATAGTAGTCTATTAAATATCAACTAAAGGTCAATAGAACTCTTTCTCAATTTAAACTAAGAAGAATTATTTTCACATCCTGTATGTTTTATGAGTTTATGTAACGATTAGTATAGCTTGAAATTAGGTGGAGATCTTTATTTATGGCAAAGTTTGATTACAATATTATCGTTATTGGCGGTGGTTCAGCTGGTTTAGTTTCCGCTTATATTGCTTCTGCCACTAAAGCAAAGGTAGCCCTCATAGAAAAGAACAAAATGGGCGGTGATTGCCTAAATACTGGATGTATCCCTAGCAAGGCTCTTATTCGCAGCTCTAAAATTATTTCTTACATAAAGCGACATAGAGAGTTTGGAATAAAGTCTGCCACTTTCGAATTTAATTTCTCTGAAGTGATGGAACGCGTTCAAGCAATTATCAAAAAAGTTGAACCTCATGATAGCGCTGAACGTTATACTAGTCTTGGCGTTAACTGTTTTTCTGGACAAGCAACGGTATTATCCCCACATGAGGTTGAGATTAACGGAACCATCCTCACGACAAAAAATATAATTATTGCAACCGGAGCACGCCCAACCATACCCTCAATCCAAGGATTGGATAAAGTAGACTTTCTTACATCAGACAATCTGTGGGATATTCGAAAATTACCTAAAAACTTACTGGTTATAGGTGGCGGCCCCATTGGCTCAGAGTTCACCCAATGCTTTGCGCGACTAGGAAGTCATGTAACTCAAGTGGAAATCTCTTCAAGTATACTTTCCCGAGAGGATGGTGATATTAGCCAAGCTCTCACAGATCAATTCCATAGAGAAGGCATAGACTTGCATACAAACACCAGCTGTAAGGCAGTCATTGCTGTGGACAAAAAACAAGAAATGATTTTCGAAAAAGAAGACCAAGAGTTATCCATTAAATTTGATAAAGTATTGCTTGCCGTAGGAAGGACTGCCAATAGTAAAGGGTTCGGACTGGAAAATATTGGTCTCGAGTTCGACAAACATAATAGAATAATTGTAGATGATTACCTCCGAACGTCCTCACACAAAAATATCTATGCTTGTGGTGATGTCGTTGGGCCTTACCAGTTTACCCACACGGCTGCCCATCAAGCCTGGTACTGCGCTGTCAACGCACTATTCAGTCCTTTTAAAAAATTTAAGGTCGACTATAGCACCATACCCTGGTGCACTTTCACAGACCCCGAAATCGCACGAGTCGGACTCAATGAAAAAGATGCAAGTAGGCAAGGCATTAGTTA
>JABGTQ010000053.1 GCA_018647025.1 Nitrospina sp.
ACCTAAAAAATACAAATCAGTTTGAACTTCTTGATGAACTATTAAAAAACGACCTCATAAGCTCACCTGCCTTTAAAAATATTCAATCTTCTTTTGCATTCTTATCCAAAGTTAGATTTTTTCTACATTTCCATCAAAAAGGATCATATCGAGATATGATGAGCTATGAAGTGAGAGGTAAAATAGCACAGTCGATGGGATATACAGTTAAAGAGTTTTTTCATAAGTATTTTTACGAAGCTGCTTACCCTCTAAAAAAATATAGTCGTAATATTTTCTGGGAAAGTCTAAAACAAGACACCCGAAAGGTAAAAAATCTTTCCAAAAATTTTGCCTTAAACTCACAAAACCAAATCATCCTAGACAATGACCCTTCCTTACTTTTCTCCCAAAACCCCATCAGGATTTTTAAAATATTCGCATGGATATCAGAGAAAAATTATTATTTATCTTACCCTATTGTTCGATCCATCGAAGATCATGTAGATCAAATGTGCCCGATTTTCATAAACAAAGATTCTCAGAAGGAAGTCAAACTATGCTTCAAACGAATTATTAATGGGAAATATTTTTCAAAATCCCTTCGGCTTTTACATGAGTTTGGGCTTCTAGCGAATTTCTATATTCCAGAATTTAAAAACATATGTGGGCTTTTGCAAGATATCTATGTTCATCATTTCCCAACTGACATACATGTACTCTCTGCCTTAGATATTTTAAATGATCTAGATGTAGACGAAAATACTGACCCGTTTTTGAGAAGCCTTTATCATTCAATTCGAGATAAAACAACTCTCAAACTTTCTGTACTTCTTCACGACATTGGTAAAGGAATTCGTTCCCCCGGTCAAAATGAAGAAATCCTAGGTGCCCAACTTGTACCTGCAATTTTGGAAAACCTTGGCTACGCTAAAGATAGTAGGCGTGTAAAGGATGTTTCATTTTTAGTTGAAAAGCATTTGATGATGCATGATCTCCTTCTTCTCGATCCAGAAGAAGATGAAACCTACGATATGATTTGGGACCTAGTTAATAATGATATCGAGCGCCTAAAAATGCTTTTGCTTCTCACTTACTCTGACCGGGGAGGCACTAAAATGAAGATGTCACTTTCCCAAATTGAGCAGTTGAAAATATTTTATCAACACACCCTGTATCATAAAAAACGACAAGCTGTTCCAGGTCCAATTAAGGCCGATTTTCTTAAAATGGTTCGACTTCCTAGGGACATGCAGTCTCATCTAGAAATTTATAGTGAATTCTGCCGCTCCAATGAAGCGTTTGCCTGTGAACTCCTCTTCAAGCCAGCAAAAAATTCAGAATTGATTATTTGCTCAAAAGATCGCCCAAACTTGCTCTATAGTTTTTCGGCAGTCCTCGCCTTTAATAAACTTAATATTGTAGAAGCTAATATCCACACTCTACGCGACCACGTTTTTGATGTGTTTAAAGTTGTCAACTCTACAGGCGCCCCCATTGATTATTCTGATATTTTCGCTCTCCAGAATCAGATTAAGGGTGACCTAAAACGTGTATACGTTGACCAGGAGCCTCTGTCCCAAATTTTCAAAAATCAGTCATTCCCCATTTCCCAAGAAAAAGCCAAAGCGAAAGAAATAAAACTAAAAGTTAAACTAATCGGGCGGTCAATTAAAGTGGAAACACACGACCTACACGGAACATTTATGATTCTGACAGGTGTATTTTCACATTTTAAGATGGAAGTGCAGCGAGCTGTCTTAGACACTCGAGAAGGAACAGCTTCAAATATTTTTTATATGAGGCCAAAAGATGTCCGCTATATAATAGAAAATAAGGCGCACTTTTTGCGCACCCTTAAACTGGCTCTAGAACAATTAGTTAATACAAAAGAAATTTTTCTACAAGAAACATCTATTTCAGCTATACCCGACGAACCAACTTTCGCCTTATAGTCCATTCTTAGCCATGTTTTTCTTAAAATTATTTTTTTTATTTTTCTTGAATTTCTTAGCAACAACCGAGGTATTTGCAATAAGTCCTGAAGAGTTATTTAAAAAAGCGCATACCCTAGAAGGTGATGGTTTTTTGGAAGAAGCCACAAAATCATGGGAAAAGCTCAGAAAAGTAGATAGCCGTCCTGATTTTTCAATTTATGCTCATATAAAACTAGGCACCACCTATTTAAAACTTAAACAATTCCAAAAATCAATTGACATATTAAAGATAACCACAAGATCATACCCTGATAATTTTGATGCTCATTTTAGTTTTGCCAATTCTTTAAGTGCATTAAATAATTTCCCTGATGCTATCAAAGCCTATAAAAAAACCATCATTCTAAAACCTACAGAAGGTTTGAGCCATGTAGGGCTTGGTTTATCGCTATTTGGAAGTAGCGATTCAGAAGGCGCAATCAAAATTCTTTTAAAAGCTAATAAATTATTTAAGGC
>JABGTQ010000327.1 GCA_018647025.1 Nitrospina sp.
TGGATCAGGCAGATTGATAAATGGAAAAAGGAATTTCCGCTTACATATGAAATAGATAAAAAGAGTATTGTTCCTCAGCATTTAATTTCTGAGTTGACAAAATTGGCTGATGAAAATGCTATTGTTTCGGTTGGTGTTGGGCAGCACCAGATGTGGGCAGCTCAGTTTTGGGACTTTAATGAACCGTTTAGATGGCTTTGCTCATCGGGTTTAGGTGCAATGGGTTTTGGTTTACCTGGTGCGATGGGTGCCCAGGTGGCTCATCCAAAAAAACAGGTTATCAATATAGAAGGTGATGGAAGTTTTCTGATGAATATTCAGGAGTTACAGACTCTTAAGATGGAAAATATACCGGTGAAGAATGTTGTTTTGAATAATGCACATCTTGGAATGGTTGCTCAATGGGAAGATAGATTTTATAAGTCTCTTAGGGGACATACTTATTTAGGAGATGCAAATTTTGCAGAGATCGCTCATGCTTTTGGAGTTAAGTCCGAGAGTATAAGTAAGCCTCAAGAAGTTTTACCTGCGCTCAAACGTATGTTAAAGCATAACGGTCCTTATGTTCTTGATGTCAAGTATCCATACAATGATAAGTCTCATGGCCATGTAATGCCTATGATTCCAGCGAATCATTCATACTTAGACACGCTCATTGATGCAAAACAGACCCTGCGAGAATACTGGGAGAAGAAGGGAATTATTAAAGAATAAGTTAGATAGAGTCAGGCCTTTTCTTTCGCGCTATACTCCAACCACGCACGTTCAATGTTTCCCTTGATCCCATCGAGCTGTTTCCAGTCCTTATACTTTTTACGTAAAATTGGTTCAACTGCATTTTGGGTTTCTTCAAGGGATTTTTTATCCTTTAATTGTTGGAGAACGTTGTCCTTTAAGTCTAATAAATAATGCTTCATAGCGATGACGGTAGGACGCCCACCAATTTGACCGTGTCCTGGAATCACGGTCTCGTTTTTTAGAAATTGTATATATTTTAAAGATTCGATCCATTCTTCGATATATGCGTCGGCCATATAAGGAATTGTTTTATTAAATACTAGATCACCAGTTATTACCGTGCGTAATTGATCTATGAAGATAATGGTATCGCCATTTGTGTGACCTTTACCGTGATATAGTAATTGTAACCGGTATTCACCTAGCCATATCTCCATTTCTTTTTCATACACAATATTAGGCGGAGTGATCTCTACTTCATCCATTCCTGGCAAGCCGAAAGTTTTGAAGAGTGATAAATGGTCTTGTCCTGATTTTATTAATGTGTCGCGAACGTTTTTATGCGCGATTATGGTCTTACTGTTTTTAAACACTTGATTCCCAAAAGTATGACCGCCGTGGTAGTGAGTATTGATAGTGTAAACGATAGGGAGTTCCGTGAGTTTTCGGATTTCTTCTAGTACTTTCCTGGCTTCTGTTGGAGTGGGTCGGGTGTCGATAACGATGACTCCTTCAGTTGTTATAATGAAGGTAGTATTGGAATCGACCCCATCACCATCAATAATCGTATAAACGTTTTTCAAGACCTTGACAGTTTTAGATTTCTCCGCAAAAGATGAGGTCTCGATACCAATCAGAAGAGTTAAAACTATGATGATTGTAAGGATTTTCGTTTTAAACATGACGAGAACTTTCGTTGGGTACTAACTTAATTAACTGTACGAGGTGAAGATAGTAGCACTTTCAGTCGATTCTCAGCAAACTTAAGAACTGCTAAATTTTTTTTTATGTTGAGGTAGGTTGTGTTAATTTAAGATATGGGAAGTGATAATAAAAATAAGTATGACTTTTTGGTTCAGCTTCTAAGTGAAGGTGATGCAATGGTTTATTTGGATGCACGATATCAAACCGTGGATGTTCCGAGTTCACATAAAAATAATCCGTCGCTTAACCTTGTCTTCAACATGAATTTCAGACGGCCATTTGATGTCCAAGAGACTGGAATTTTTGCCACCCTCGCGTTTGGCGGTAGGCCTCATAAATGTGTTATTCCTTTCGAGGCCGTTTGGGCAATTCATGAACCAAACAGTAA
>JABGTQ010000328.1 GCA_018647025.1 Nitrospina sp.
ATTAATTAAAACTATATCCTTGTCAATTGAATAATGCATCTGATTATTTAAGTTATAGTTTCTTGGTTTATAAAATGTATCGCTACTTTAAAAATCTTGTTATAGGATTAGAGCTAAATTTTGTGTAATATAAAAAGAACCTTAAAAGATTGCTTACATCTAAATAGATGTTAAATTCCTATGTTAAGTAGGATTAATTGAGTTTTTTTAGTCAATAACCTATAATAAATTAGTGATTTAAAAAAAATATTTTTAAGGTGTTTTTCACTGATTTTTTAAGCCTTTAGATCCAACAGGCTTTTAACAACAATTAGACAGGTGGGGTTTCTTAAATGACCGTCGCTGAAGAAAAATTTTCCAAAAAATTTGACGAGGCTGCTGCTCATCCGAAATATCGAGGCGCGTACGATAAAGATGACGCTCTAGTTAAAGGGATGACTTTAGTTGAAGCTAAATTTAAGGATACTAAGATCTACGTATTGGCAGATAAGGCAGAAGACCGCATTTACAGCGCAAAGTTTTTTGCTTACGGTGGTAAAGTTTCAGTTGCTATTGGTGAGACCCTTTGTACTATGATCAAAGGGCTAACAATTGATGAGGCGTGTTCGTTGAGAGGAGAGGACATTGAGGTATGTCTAAGGGATGAGCCAGAAGTTCCCGCAGTTCCAGAGTCTAAGAACAAAGCCTTTGCTAATGTTGAAGAGTTACTTAAAGTTGTCCAACAGGGATATCCAGCAGCTAAAGCAGTAGCAGAAGTAAGTGCATCTATAGATAAAAAGGCGGTTAAAGCGGTGTCTTCCTCCGAGTTATCTATGGCCGAACAGGCTTGGATGGGTTTAAGTAAAGAAGATCAAATTATACAGATAAATATAGTTCTTGATGATAAAGTTCGTCCCGCTTTAATGTCCGATGGTGGGAATGTTCAAGTGTTGGATGTTGTTGATGGCGAAAAAGTGATGATCCAATATCAAGGAGCATGCGGAAGTTGTGGATCTTCTTTGGGAGCCACGTTATCATTTATGGAACAAGCCTTACGGAAAGAAATTCACAATGAATTGATCGTTGTTCCCAATATGTGATTTTTTTTGGGAACTTGGGTCAAGTTCTGCTTTGATAAATTTTATCAGTAGTTATTTATAACAATACAATTCCCCTTTCTAAGGGAGCAATAATATATATGGAAACCAAAGAAAAATCAGTAACCGAAGCTATAGACAATGATTACAAGTACGGATTCACTACTAATGTTGAATCTGATACGTTTGCTAAAGGTCTTGACGAAGGAGTTGTTCGGGCTATTTCTAAGAAAAAAGGCGAGCCTGAGTTCATGCTTAATTTCAGACTAAAGGCCTACGAAAAATGGTTGACGATGAAAGAGCCTGCCTGGCCAAATGTTCAATACCCAAAGATTGATTTCCAGAATATTTCCTACTATTCCGCTCCAAAGCCAAAAAAGAAATTGGCAAGTTTAGATGAGGTGGATCCTGAGGTTCTTAGTACCTTTGAAAAGTTAGGAATCCCTTTGGAAGAGCAGAAAAAGTTGGCTAACGTTGCTGTGGATGCTGTTTTCGACAGTGTTAGCGTAGCTACAACGCATAAAAAGAAGTTGATGGAGGTGGGTATTATTTTCTGCTCTTTTTCCGAGGCAGTGAAGGATTACCCTGAGTTGATTGAAGAATACTTGGGAACAGTGGTTCCTATAGGAGATAATTATTACGCTGCGCTCAATAGCGCAGTATTTACCGACGGGTCTTTCGTGTATATACCTCCAGACACTATTTCTCCTATGGAATTATCTACCTATTTCAGAATTAATACTGAAGAAACAGGCCAGTTTGAGCGTACTTTGATTATTTGTGCTGAGAATAGTTATGTTTCTTATCTTGAGGGTTGTACCGCTCCTCAGTTTGATACCAATCAATTGCATGCTGCTGTCGTAGAGCTTGTGACTTTGGACAATGCTGAAATTAAATATAGCACTGTACAAAACTGGTATGCGGGTGATCCTGAAACCGGCAAGGGTGGAATTTATAATTTTGTTACGAAACGTGGAAAATGTCAGGGTGAAAAGTCGAAAATTTCTTGGACTCAGGTAGAAACGGGGTCTGCAATCACATGGAAATACCCAAGCTGTATCTTGCAAGGAGATGGTTCGGTTGGAGAATTTTATTCAGTAGCTCTCACTAATGGATATATGCAGGCGGATACTGGAACTAAAATGATGCATATCGGAAAGAATACCCGGTCGAGTATCATTTCAAAAGGAATCTCTGCTGATCATTCTAGTAATAGCTACCGCGGTCTGGTTAGAGTAGGAAAGAACGCAACAAACTCAAGAAACTACACACAGTGTGACAGTATGTTAGTTGGAGATCAATCAAGCGCCCACACGTTTCCATATATTGAAACGGGAAATAGTTCTCCTCAGATTGAGCATGAAGCATCCACTTCAAAGATTAGTGAAGAGCAGTTGTTCTATTTTGAGCAACGAGGTATTTCGCGGGAAAATGCTATTGCAACTCTCATAAATGGATTCTGTAAGGATGTTTTTAAACAACTTCCTATGGAATTTGCAGTGGAAGCACAAAAGCTCCTTACCTTAAAACTCGAAAATAGCGTCGGCTGATATTTTTTATTTTCTCAAGCTTTACGAAGCTTGAGAAGTCAGTTAGGTTTCGTCTGGAGGGTATTCTTGATCCTCAGAGGCACAACTTTAAATAAAATAGGGAACAGTTTAATGTTAGAAATAAAAAATTTGCATACTGCAGTTGAAGGAACCGAAATCCTGAAGGGGATTTCTCTTACGATTAAAAAGGGTGAGGTCCATGCTGTGATGGGTCCAAACGGCTCGGGTAAAAGTACTCTGGCTAAGGTTTTATCGGGCCATTCTGCATATGAAGTGACCTCTGGTGAGGTGTTATTTATGGGTAAAAATCTACTTGATTTGAGCACAGAAGAACGCTCTCTAGCTGGAATATTTATGGGTTTCCAATACCCAGTCGAAATTCCAGGAGTTAATAACGCAGAGTTTCTTCGAATGGCCTATAACGCTAGATTGCTCAACGAGGGAAAAGACGAAGTTGACCCTCTTGATTTTAACGATATTCTTCAGGAAAAGATGGATATGCTTGGTATGGAGGATAAATACAAAGAACGTAGCTGTAATGATGGGTTTTCGGGTGGCGAAAAGAAAAAAAATGAAATTCTTCAGATGGCTATCTTAAAACCCGTACTATCTGTTCTTGATGAAACTGATTCTGGTTTGGATATTGATGCTCTCCGAATCGTTGCAGATGGGGTTAATAAGTTAAATACCGAAAATAACGCACTCATTTTAATTACCCACTACCAGAGATTGCTGGACCATATTCAACCTAACTTTGTTCATGTTCTCAGTAATGGGAAAATTATTAAGACAGGCGGTAAAGAGCTAGCGCATGAACTTGAAGCGCAGGGCTACGACTGGTTAACCACAGCGAATTGAGGAAATAATTTTATGTCGAGCACAATTGAAGAATCTAAAAATGGTGCTGAGTCAGCAGTTCTTACTCTCCATAAACAATTTCTTGATGCCGGTCAACCTAGTTCTGATTTTTTGCCATTTAATAAAAAGGCTCTTGATGTATTTGAAAGTTTAAAATTTCCTCACCGTAAACATGAGATGTACACCTTTGTTAATACCAAGAGTCTAGCAGATACGTCCTTTTCTTTAAAAACAGAAAATTTGGTTCAAAAGAATTTTGTTCAGCAACATATTTATGCGGGTTGCGAGCGGAGTCACTTGACTTTTGTCGATGGTACATTATGCCCTGAGTTGTCTGATGCCACAGCACTTGGTACTAGTGTAAAGATTGGATCTTTGGTAGAAGCCATAAAAGATGAATCGTATAAAAATATTTTACAAAAAAGTATTGAGCAGGAAAATGACGTGTTTGCTTCTATTAACAGTGCTTTTATGAATCAGGGAGTAATGGTTAGGGTCGGCAGAGATAAACAAGTTGGAGTTCCATTGCAGATTCTTAATGTTTCAAGTGGGGGGAAAAATGGCCCAGTGATGACAGTGCCAAGAGCGTATATTCATCTTGAGCCTTTATCCGAATTAAAATTAATTGTTAAGTATGTTGGAGATGGAGATAACTATTTTGTCAATTCGGTACAGGATATTGTTGTTGAAGATAACGCAACCTTGACTCATATTCAAATAGAAGCAGATTCTAAAGAGGCTTGGAACTTTTCAAAAAATAGAATTTTTTTAAGACGTGATAGCAAGTATTTGGGGTATCAGACCGTAAGTGGAACGCGTTTGGTTCGTAATCACAATGAAGTATGGTTGAATGAGCCTGGAGCCGAAATGGAACTGAATGGGGTTAGTGTCTTAGAGGGTGATGAGCAATCTCATCAGTTCATTCGAGTTCACCATGAAGTAGAAAACTGTACTAGCCATCAATATTTTAAAAATATTATAAATGATCGAGCACGAGCTAGTTTTGATGGAACTGTTGTAGTTAATCAAGGAGCACAGTTAACCAATTCCGATCAACTCATCAACAATTTAATGCTTTCTGATGAAGGACATGCAGACTGTAAACCAAACTTGATGATTTTTGCAGATGATGTCAAATGCGCACACGGAGCTACAGTTGGTCAATTGGATGACGATCAACTTTTTTACTTAAAAACAAGAGGACTTTCAGAGCCTATTGCAAAGGAAATCCTTACTCAGAGTTTTGCCAGAAGCATTGTTCAGAAAATTCCTTTTGAGCCAGTTGTGAAAGAACTTGATGAAACCTTACTCAAAAAATTGGAAGGTAATCATGGGTGATTCTAAAACTATTACTATAGATAAACCCATTCTTGATGTTGATAAAATTCGTGGAGACTTCCCTATATTATCAAAAGAAATAGGAGGTAAACCACTAATTTATCTTGATAATGGTGCGACGACTCACAAACCTTTACAAGTAATCGAGAGAGTGAGAAAGTTCGATTCAGAAGAATATGGCACGGTGAGGCGTGGTTCATATCGTTTGTGCGAGCACTCAACTCAACTTTACGAGGAGGCACGTCAAAAAGTCGCTGATTTTTTGGGTGCGCCAACACGACAGGAAATTGTCTTTACAAGCGGTACCACACAATCAATTAATCTGGTTGCGCATAGTTTTGGCCGTAAATTCGTAAACTCTGGAGATGAAGTTATTATTTCCAATATAGAGCATCATGCCAATATAGTTCCATGGCAGGTACTTTGTGATGAGAAAGGAGCAAAGCTTAAGGTTATTCCTGTGGCTGATAATGGTGAGCTCATCATGGAAGAATATGACAAGTTATTAACTAACAAGACTCGAGTTGTTGCTGTGAATCATGTGTCGAATGCCTTAGGAACAATTAACCCAGTAAATGAAATTACGCGAAAGGCGCACGCAGTTGGAGCAAAAGTTCTGATAGATGGCGCGCAGAGTACCCCTCATATGAAAGTAGATGTTCAGGATATTGACTGTGATTTCTATACTTTTTCAGGGCATAAAATGTATGCCCCTAGTGGAATTGGTGGCATGTTTGGTAAAATGGAAGTAATGGAAACAATGCCCCCCTATGTGACTGGTGGGGACATGATTATGCAGGTTACTCTAGAAAAATCAACTTATGCCAAACCCCCGGCACGGTTTGAAGCTGGCACCCCTCCAATCAGTCAGGTAATAGGCCTTGGAGCTGCAATTGATTATCTCAATTCAGTTGGGATGGATAAAATTTTTGAGTATGAGAAGAGTTTGCTCGACTATGGGACGCAGCTCCTTAATGATATTGAGGGAGTTCGTATTATAGGTAACGCGAAAGAAAAAGCAGCAATTTTATCTATCTATTTAGAGGCAGCACACCCTCACGATATGATTACTATGCTTGATCAAGATGGTATTGCTCTTAGGGGAGGGCACCACTGTGCACAGCCTACAATGATACGTTTTGGCGTTCCAGCTACAGCGAGAGCCTCAATGGCTTTTTATAATAAGTTTTCTGAAATAGATGCATTAGCCGATAGCCTACGCAAAGTCATTAAACTTTTTTCATAATAAAATACTTAATCTAGGTTTGGTCGCTCTCAACGGAGAGCAACTATGTGTTATATTATGCCTAGAAGTGTATCGTTGTTTTCCAGTTGTAGATTGTGAAAGTTTTAAATTTTAGTAAGTACTAAATTGCAAAAAAGGTTTTAAAGATATGTCATACGACAACGAGTTATACCAACAAGTGATTCTCGATCATAATCGTAAACCACGTAACTTTCACGAGATGGAAAACCCCACTAACAGTTGCCACGGAATCAATCCTTTATGTGGGGATGATATAACGATATACCTTAAAATAGATGAAACTGAAGAATTGATAAAAGATATCAGTTTTACTGGGTCTGGATGTGCAATATCTAAAGCCAGCACTTCTCTAATGACTCAATTCCTAAAAGGAAAAAAAATTGATGAAAGCCGATTAATTTTTGATGAGTTTCATAAAATGGTACTGGGCGAATTTGACCCAGAAAAGCAGGAGCACCACTTAGGTAAGCTTACTTTATTTAAGGGAATAAGAGAATATCCATCACGTACCAAATGTGCCAGCCTCGCATGGCATACAATGGTTGGAGCGCTCGATAAAAAAGCAGAAGATATTAGTACTGAATAAAAAGATGGTCACCTCGGCAAACTCTATTCAAATTATATTCCTAATAAATCTAAATCTTCAGACCAAAATAATCGTCATAAAACTGAGAAAGAATTTCCTTTTATAATATTTTTGAACTTATATATATAGGCCTCATGTTGGATCAAAACTTATTTATTAATGACTACGAAGAAACTAAGCGCCGTTTAGCACGTAAAAAGGTTCCGGCTGATCAGGTTGAAGAAATTCGTAAAGCTATTCTTGACCGTAAAAAATTTGTGGGTGAGGTAGATGGGCTTCGTGCAGAAATTAATGAAAAATCAAAACAAGTTGGTATTTTTTTTCAACAAGGTAAAAAAGATGAGGCTGAAAATTTAAAGTCTGCTGTTCCTAAATTAAAGAAAATGCTTGATGTTAAGGAAGAAGAACTTAAAAAAATTGACGAAAAAAGAACGCAATTGTTATTAAGAGTTCCAAATCTTCCTGACGATGGTTGCCCGGATGGTTTTTCGGAGGATTGTAATACCGTACTCAGAATGGAAGGTTATGATAAGTCTGATTATAAAGGTAAGGTGTTTAAACCACATTGGGAAATTGGCCAGGAATTAGGAATTTTCGACCCAGAGAGAGCCGCAAAATTGAGTGGTGGAATGTTTGCACTTTTAAAAGGCGATGGCGCACGTCTTCACCGAGCTCTTATTCAATTTGCCCTTTCCATAAATAGTGAACGAAATGAAGAAATTCTTCCCCCTCATTTTGTTCGTCCCGATATGATGATGGGAACAGGGACGCTTCCAAAATTTGAAGCAGATGCTTATCGACTTCGTGATGATGATTTATGGGCTATTCCTACAGGAGAGGTCCCTCTGACTAATTTACACGCAGGTGAAATTCTTTCTGTGGAAGAACTTCCAAAGCGTTATATGGCTTATACAGTTTGCTTTAGACGTGAAGCAGGTTCCGCAGGTAAAGATACTAGAGGAATGCAGAGGCTTCATGAGTTTCATAAGGTGGAACTTGTCCGATTGTGTTCCCCAGAGATGGTGAGAAATGAATTTGAATTATTAGTGAGTGATGCTGAACGTCCTTTGAAAATGTTAGGACTGCCTTATCGTGTGTTAGACCTTTGTGGCGGCGATGTTACTTTTGCGTCAACCCGAGTTCATGACTTAGAAGTTTATTCTCCAGGAACACAGTCTTGGTTGGAGGTTTCTTCTATTGGAATTTTTTCAGATTTTCAAACAAGAAGAGGAAACAGTAGGTTTCGCCGAAGCGATAAAGATAAACCAGAATTTTTACATTCATTAAATGGATCAGGGTTAGCGGCACCTAGAGTGTGGGCTGCCGTAGTCGAACATGGGTATCAACCAGATGGTTCTATCCGAATCCCAGAAGTATTAGTACCTTTTATGGGTGGGCAGACAGAAATTCGAAGTTCATAACTACTTTTCAAAAATATTGGAGTTGAAAAAAATGAAAAATAAAAAGCAAGTAGGTAAAGCCTTAGGTTCTATTCCTAGTGGTCTTTTTATAGTGACCACAAAATTTGAGGGTAAAGAAGATGCAGTTCTTGCTAGCTGGGTAAATCAGTGTGCTTTTGATCCGCCTGAAGTAACTATATCTCTTGGTAAAATGAGAAATGCAAGATTATTAATAGAATCCTCAGGGGTATTTATAATTAACGTTCTCGGTAAAGAATCTAAAAGTCTTATGAAGCACTTTTTCAAATCACATGAAGGCTCGATTTTTGAAGGACTAAAAACACGAAAAGGGCTTGATGGAGTTAAAATATTAACTGATGCAGTCTCTTACCTTGAATGTCGATTATCAGATGCAGTGGTTTCTGGCGACCATGTTGTTTATTTTGGAGAGGTTGTTGATGGTAAAATGCTGAAGGGTGGAGAACCAAGTTTTCATGTGCGTGACAATGGATTTAATTATTGAGTTAAGCCAATCATTTTTGCTAGGTCATAATTGGTCATTACCCAATAGATTAAGGTTCCAATAAAGGTAATGAGGCTTAGTGCAAGTGCAATTAGTTTGAAAAGTCGTTTTGGATCTTCTTTGTAATACTGTTTAACATCTTCGCCAAAGCTTTCAACAACGCCTTCGTTGGGATTTTTCTTCCATGTGCGATCAATGGCATCTCGGCCATAAATAACTCCGAAAATGACCGCTATGATGAGTATCTCAATGGCACCTATCATTTTTATTCCTAGTTTTTTATGTCAATTCTTGTTTGATAACTTGCGTATCTTATTTGTGGTGGCTTATGAAAGGGTCGCTTGGTCAATTGTTTAGTGTCGCTTTTGGTTTCAATATTTTTTGCGCAACGAAAACCATAATCGTCCAATCTTGAATATGGATAGGCATTATTGCGAAAAGAAGAATAAATAAATCCTGTAAGGTCTCGCCATGACCCACCTCTTAAAACTTTATATTCTCCCCCGATCTGGCCCTTTGGATTGATATGATTTTCAGGCTCGTCATAATACTCCCGATCAAACCAATCGTCTACCCATTCTTTAACATTACCTGCCATGTGATGAGCTCCATACGGGCTAGTACCTTCTGAAAATAAATTTACAGGGACCATTACATGGTGTTTGATTTCTTTCGTCCATACTTGACGATAACGGGCGAGATTGTGAGCTGGTGGTTTATTGCCCCATGGGTATATTCCCCCATCTTCCCCTCGTGCAGCTTTTTCCCACTGGGCTTCTGTAGGAAGATGTTTTCCTTTCCAGCGACAGTATTCAAAGGCACCCTTCCATTTAACATTGTTGATTGGATGGTTTTCGAAACCTTTCCTAGCTTGGAATTTACCATTATAAAAAAGAGTTCCATATTGGTTATTAAGATAATATCCATTTCCGTTATTGACTTCATTTAGAAATAGAGAAAAATCATTTGCCGACACCTCGTAGCGGTCTATATAGTACGAGTCTAGATATGTTTTATGTTCAGGAGCTTCGTCTTCACCATGATCATTAGATCC
>JABGTQ010000329.1 GCA_018647025.1 Nitrospina sp.
AAGTCATGGCTAAAACCTGAAGGAAAACTATTTATTCATATTTTTTGCCATCAAAAATATCCATATTTTTTTGAAACGGAGGGGTCTCACAATTGGATGGGTCGGTATTTTTTCTCTGGCGGTGTCATGCCCTCATATGATTTATTTAACTATTTTCAAAATGATTTAAGCTTAGAAAAAAAGTGGCGGTGGGACGGAAAACATTATCAAAAAACAGCTGAGGCCTGGTTGAATCAATTAGATCAGAACAAAGATAAAGTTTACCCCATACTAAAAAAAGTATATGGGAAAGATAATGCAGACTGTTGGTTCCAAAGATGGAGAATTTTCTTTATGTCCTGCTCTGAATTATTTGGTTATCAAAAAGGTAATGAATGGGGAGTATCTCATTATCTATTTAGTCAAAAATCATAAATCAGGTATCTCGATGATTTACTTCAAAAGTATAACGATTGCATTTTTAGCAATACTTCTTACTACGTTAACTGGATTTATTGTTTGGGCCAGTGTCGAATCTAATGTCTTAACTGGTTTTCGTGAGGTATTGTCTAGTCGATGGGGAATGGCAACTCTAGTGGATATCTATATCTCATTAACTTTTATTGGAATCTGGATAGGTGTTATAGAGAAAAGTGTGACGAAGGGAATCATTTGGACCTTATCACTTTATTTTTGGGGAAATATCGCCACACTTATTTATATTATTCTTCGAGTACTAAAAAGCTCTAAGCCAACCGAAATATTTTTACCCTCTAAATAAATATTTTTGGGTGCATTGTTTAATCCTTAATACCTATGGTTTAATGTTAGTCAATTGGGCAAGTGCGAAGCACGAATGGATCAAACCGAGGACCTATTGATTAAGAGTCAGTTTTATAGCTGTAAGCTATTGAATTATAAATCTGATTTTTAGGCATGACCATGGTATAACTACCCCACCAGAAAAAATCCTCATTTATTTAATCTTTCCTTGTAGACATTAGTTTACGTAATTGTTTATCTGCTTGCCTCTTCCCAATTTTGTCTTTAGTTTTATAAAAAAGTTTTACTGCAAACCTGGTATGTGCAATAGCATTAGCTTTATCGCCTATTAAATTAAACGCATTTCCGATATTTAAATGCGCATCAGGGTGTCTGGGGCTTATTTTAAGAGCTCTTCTGTAATGCTTTAGAGCTTCTTGATAACGTTTCAGATTCCAGAGAGCTAACCCTAAACTATTAAGAATATCTGCACTTTTAGGATTTAGCTTAATTGAACGTTGGTAGGCCTGAATGGCACCATTGTAGTTGCCATGCTTGGAGTAGAAATGACCCAAATTATAATAGGTCTTATAGTTTGCGGGATTTCGTCTAACTTTCTCTTTTAAAATGTGTAATTCATTCCTTATTTGACTTGATTTCATTTTTTTTCATAACAAGCGGTTTCTAAACTTAAGTCAACGCTACTATGTTATAAAATAATTTGAAACCATTTTCTCTCAGCTTTTTCAACTGCGCTTCCTTATGAAAACAGAAATAAAAATACTCTTCTTTTAATGCCCTGCAACCTCTCTGGCGATTTTTTCCTGACTAACCACGACATCCCTTACAGGGTACTTAAAGTTTAGATCCAAGACTTGCCCCGCGCTTAACTCTATTTCTTTTTCTATAATATGCGGTTCGTCATAAACGGGTCGCTTATCTGAAGCAAATTCTTTTATATTGTATCCTTCATGCCACGCTATAAGCTTGTATTTTCCCGGAGGAATATCAGAGATTTCATACGCTCCATCTTTATCTGTAACTGCAAAATAGGGATGTTTTAAGCCAAGCATCCACCCATTCATATGTACATGTGTATCGCACTGGTATCTATTAATTCCATTTAACCGCTTGATCTTTTTTGTGGTCATACGATTTCGATCTGGAAGCGGTATGTTGACTATGGTGGCACCATTTGAGCCAAATGCATGCGGGTTATGCAGTAAGTCTTCCAAATTATACATACCAATTTTACGCGTGTTCACAAAAGCGAAAACATGTTCTTCAAAATTGCAAAGCTGACTATCAGGGCGTTGCTCTTCACCTAAACCAGCATGCAATACCCGTGGGGTATTGATTTTTATTTTCTCTTTTTTATCTGGTAGTGGTTTTCCTTCCAACACAGTTTCAAGATAGACCGCTGTAAACTTAACTCCCTTATTCCCAGGATTGACAATAAGTGCCGGATTAAATACTTCCTGCCCACATTTATCCATATGCTTAAACACAGTTACTGGAGGTAATGTCGGGATGTCCCCTTTCCACTTTGCTTTTCCTTTAATGGTGGCCCCATTTGAAACTTCTATTTCCTTGTATTTAACTTTTTTTGCAATTGCAAAGTCGGATGAAAAAAATATTGCAAAAAAGATGACCAACAAGGTTCTTATTAAAGAACCACTGGTAAGTTTAAACCTATGAGATTGAATCGTATCCATCACTGTCTCCAGTTTAGCTTTGAATTAGTTTTTGGAAATAACATGAGTTACTTTTTCAGATAACTTTTGGTTCCTGGTAATATGAGAAATTTTATCGACGAACCCTTGGTCCTTTTTCTGGTTTTCTACTTCGGCAAGAGAAGTCTCTTCTTCCCCCTCTAGATCAACAGGTCTTTGAGCATAATAAACTTGTGTTTTATTATCATACGAAAGGACAAGGTCAAAGTTGTCTTGAGGCCATCCCGTTGCAATTTTAATCTGTCCTTTTGCTCCTCCATTTTTTTCCGCATCAATTAATGCTTTAATTATATCGATCGGTTTCCCTGTTTTAGCTACCTCTCGTTGTAAGTTCATTATTAAGGCAATGTCTTCCCTTGTCGCAGGATTTTTCTTACCTCGAATATAAGACCTTGAAATAAAAAAGTATGGGTCTTTAGGTGGAAACTGAGGGTAAGCATAACCATTTTGAACATCTACAAAAATCTTTTTAAACCCATCACTCTGAATATAATCAACTATTTTGTATAGTTCTTCTCTAGTCAATACACCTCCCA
>JABGTQ010000330.1 GCA_018647025.1 Nitrospina sp.
ATATCTTCCCTGCTATTGTAATAATTATATTGAGTTATGTTTTTCGAGCTTACCGTTGGCAGGCGCTTTTAGAGTCTTCCTTGAAAATAAATATTGCTGGATTATATTCGCCGATGATGGTTGGGTATTTAGGAAATTTTTTGCCGGCACGCGCTGCCGAAATACTACGCCCTTATCTTCTTTCCAAAAAATATAACATTACATTTACAGCTGCATTGGCTTCTATCGTTTTGGAAAGATTATTCGATATGATAATTCTTTTGCTAATTTTTATATGGGTTTTTTGGTTTGAAGCGGATGCATTTTCCTCTAGTATAGAATTTTCAGGATTTTCGGTGCAAGAAATGGCAATCAAGTTTGGTCAAATTGGTTTATTGGCGGTCATTTTTCTCATGGTCTTTATATATTTACTGTTAAACCACAAAACAAAGGTAATGAAAATAGTCGACTGGTTTTTAGGTTTCATGAATGAAAAATGGGCGGATAAAATTAAGTACCTTCTTGATGAATTTACCATGGGTTGTGAGGTTGTAAAAAAAGTTGGAACCTTAGCAAAAATAAGTGTTTATTCGGTTCTACTTTGGACTGTGAATATTTTTTCGATGTACCCGCTTTATTTTGCATTTGATTTGCAACATAAGACAATTTCTTCACTTCTCATTCTTGGGGTTATAGTGGCGATTCTAGTTTCCATTCTTCCTACTCCTGGATTTTTGGGGTCATATAATGCAGGAATTCTAATTGCATTGCATGAAGTTATGGGAGAGTCTGAAATTAAATCTGTCAGTCTAGGAATGGTTGGGTGGGCCTTATTTTCAGGGGTAACCCTTGTAGGTGGTCTTTACTATATATTCCATGAGCATATGTCTTTAAAGGAATTATCTAACATCAAAAGAGAAAGAGACTCTTCTTTGTAACCAAATTTTGTTAGATCAACCTTTAAATTAGACATGCACATGTCACATATCATACAAGAGTAACTAAAATCATAGGTCTTCATTTAGGCACTGGAAATGGGGAATTAAGTGTATCAGACAGTTTTCATATTGCCTTAAGTACATTCAATAAAGCAGAATTTGACACAGCGTATCAATTATTCTCTGGGTTGACAGATAAAGGTATTGCCAAGGCGCAAATAAACATAGGAATGATGTTTGAGAAGAGGAAGAGGTTACACAAGACTTCGCAAAAGCAGTCAAATCGTATCGTCTTGCAAAGTAGATCAAGGACCTATTAATGCGCAATATAACCTGGGTTTAATGTATGCTTATGGGAAAGGGGTTTCTCAGACTAACAAAGAAGCGACCAAGTGGTTTCAACTTGTTACGAAGCAAAATAATAAATTAGCGCAAGGTGAATTAGATATGTTACCAAGTAAATACGGGTCTATGAGGGAAGATTAAAGATATTTTTTAAATATACAAAGAGAGGATTATTTTACACATTATTAACCTCCCAAAATAGAGAGCCTTCCTTGAGAGGACATTCTATTTAGACTCTTTTTATAAAAGCAAGAGATATCAAATCTATAACGCTATTAAGCATCTTTAAACATAATATTCTGTAACAAAATGCAAAATAAAAAAAAATTTAGTCTTGTTTTGGTTAAGCCTTCTCACTATGACGATGACGGTTATGTGATTCAGTGGTTTCGCTCGTCGATGCCAGCAAACTCACTGGCTTGTCTTTACGGTTTAGCTATTGAATGTGACAAAGAGAAGATACTAGGGGAAAATGTAACACTAGAAGTTCACGCATTTGACGAAGCAAATACACACATCAATACGGAGAAAATTGCTTCTCTAATAGAAAAAGCAGATGACGGAATGCTTATGCTTGTCGGCGTTCAATCAAATCAATTTCCTCGTTCATTGGATATTGCCAAACCATTACGCTCAAGGGGGATTAAAGTAGCTATAGGTGGCTTCCATGTATCGGGAGTAACGTCAATGCTAAAGGAGCACGATGAGTATATCCAAAAGGCCCTAGATATTGGTGTTTCAATTTTTTCAGGGGAAGCTGAAGGTAGATTAGGACAAGTTTTAATAGATGCAGCGAGTGAGAAACTCAAACCAATTTACAATTTTTTAGACGATTTACCGAACATTGATAATGTAGCAATACCGTTACTTCCGAAAGAAAGAATACGCTTGACGGCAGGGTCAACGACAAGTTTCGACGCTGGGCGTGGCTGCCCTTTTACTTGTTCTTTCTGCACAATTATAAATGTTCAAGGACAAAAATCTAGACAACGTTCGATAGAAAGCATTGAAAATATTATCCGTGAAAATGTCAAACAAGGATTAAGTTCTTTTTTTATTTCTGACGATGATTTTGCGCGAAATAAGAATTGGGAAGGTATTTTAGATAAGTTTATAGAGCTTCGTGAAGTCCATAAACTAAAAATCAGTTTTACAATTCAAGTTGATACACTTTGCCATACCTTACCAGGTTTTATCGAAAAATCGGGACGCGCCGGGGTTAAAAGGGCTTTTATTGGTTTAGAAAATATTAACCCAGATTCTCTTTTGGGTGCAAGTAAACGTCAAAACAAAATTACCGATTATCGCACAATGCTTCTCGCTTGGAAAAAGGTAGGAGTTATAACTTGTTGCGGTTATATTTTAGGTTTTCCAAAAGATACTCAAAAATCAATCTTGCGTGACATTGAAATTATCAAAAGAGAACTGCCTGTTGATTTGCTTGAATTTTTCTATCTCACGCCTTTTCCTGGGTCAGAGGACCATAAAAAATTACATGTCGCCGGAATAGCGATGGATAAAGATTTAAATATGTACGATGCAAATCATTCTGTTACGGCCCATCCGAACATGTCAAAAGAAAACTGGGAAGAAACTTGTCGCAAAGCCTGGGAAAATTATTATACGTATGAACATTCCGAAACGCTTATAAAGCGGGCGATGGCTACCGGAACAAGTCCAAGTAAGACAATAGGTTTAATCACCTGGTTTAAGGGCTGTATCCACATCGAAAAAGTTCATCCTCTTGAAGGTGGGTTTTTTCGCCGAAAATCACGTAAAGAACGACGACCTACTTTACCAATTGAATCACCTTTTATTTTTTTTCCGAAATATTTTTCTGAAATCATTTGGAAACATTTTTGTTGGTTCCTACTTGTCATAAGGAT
>JABGTQ010000054.1 GCA_018647025.1 Nitrospina sp.
AAGATGCCCTTGACAGAATGCAGACTTTTAATCCAGACATCCTCCTAGCGGATATTGACTTGCAAGATTTGACAGGATTTGAATTATCCAAAAAAATTAAAGGCGATCCTAAATTCAGTTCCACAAAAATACTTCTTTTGGCCAGTGACTTTGAGGACTTCAATAAAAATTTATTTGATAGTTCCGGCGCCGATGCCCTCATTTCAAAACCTTTCAAATCAGAAGATATTATAAAAAAAGTTGATGATTTACTTTCAGAAAAATCCTCTGACTCCATTGGTGAAACAATTAATCTAACTCCGGTTGACTTAGACGTTTGTGCTGAAACAACTATTGAACTTTCTTTGGGAGATATGGTCGCAAAAGAGGACTCTACTATCAATCTTTCATCTGCAGAGCTGGATGAATCAATAGATCATACGCCTGTTAAAGAAGAACATAAAAATAATGAAGAGGGCACACTAGACGTAATGATCAACGACGTCGAATCCTTAAAAAAATTAATCGCGCCTTCAGATGATTGTTATGACGAACTGAGCGAAGAAGTAGCTCCTACGCAAGAGGATACTGTCGGGGATGAGGTGGATATAGCTTTCCGGGAGATAGTAAACTTTGGCTCTCCGGAAAAACCCAATAATACTTCAAGGATTCAACTGAGACCGATCAGTACCCCCCCCACCTTAGGCGATATTACCCCCGAACCGGAAGACCTACTGAGAGAAATAACTTCTTCCGCGGGAAAAGGAGTAAAAAATTCAACTGCCACGGAGTTAACAGCGAATAACCCTTCTCGTCCTCCACAAGTATCTCTTGGAATTAAAAACAAACAATCGACTACGCAAAACAATCAAACCATGGCAGATCCTATTAGGCATAGCCTAGAAGAAGTAATTCATGCTTCTATTGAAAAAGAACTTGCCGAACTTTCAAACAGTATCACTAAATCTGCACGAGCAATAGTCCAAGAAATCACCCCAAAAATCATCAGAGAAATTGTTAAAGAAGAAATCGACAAGATCAAAAATTCATGAGAAACGTGAGTTGTTTCTCCGATCCGATCTTTTTCTCAAAATAAAAATTATTTATTTTTTTATATTTCTGCCATATTTTTTTCTAACTTCATGTAGATTTAAATTCTAACAAATGACCTTTTTCTAAATTAGAATAAAAACTAGATTGATAAAAATTTCCCATAATGGATCAATTAGAAAAAATTTATAGCCCAAAGGAAGTTGAGGAACGTTGGGGAAAGTACTGGGAGGAAAACCGCCTGTTTCATGCCGATGAAACCTCAACGAAAAAACCTTTTTCAATAGTAATTCCACCTCCAAATGTCACTGGGTCGTTGCATATGGGGCATGCCTTCAACAACACACTTCAGGATATTCTTGCCCGATGGAAACGCATGTTAGGGTTTGAAGTTCTATGGCAGCCAGGCACAGATCATGCTGGTATCGCCACTCAAAATGTTGTTGAGCGTCAATTACACGCAGAGGGAACCAATCGTCAAGAACTCGGGCGCGAAGAGTTTGTCAAACGGGTCTGGAAATGGAAAAAAGAATCTGGGGGAACTATTAATCACCAGTTAAGAAAACTGGGTAGTTCCTTGGACTGGGAAAGAGACCGGTTTACGATGGATGAAGGTCTTTCTAAAGCAGTGCGAGAAGTTTTTGTATCGCTTTACGAAGAGGGCTTAATTTATAAGGGCGACTACATTGTCAATTGGTGCCCTAGATGTCTAACAGCAATCTCGGACCTAGAAGTCGAACATAAGGAAACTCAAGGGCACCTTTACAACATAAGGTATCAATTCAAAAACAGTAAAAGTTCATTAACCATAGCGACAACACGTCCGGAAACTTTGCTAGGTGATTCCGCTGTTGCCGTAAACCCAAAAGATGAACGCTATAAAAGCATGATCGGTGAAACGCTCATCTTACCTCTCGTGGGACGAGAACTCCCCCTGATTGGAGACAATTACGTTGATTCCTCTTTCGGGTCAGGCGCACTCAAAGTAACTCCCGCGCATGACCCTAATGATTTCGAACTTGGGCGGCGCCATGACCTTAAGTTGATTAATGTTATGAACCCTGACGGTTCTATGAACCAAGAAGCTGGGCCACTGTATCAAGGGCTTGATCGCTTAACCTGCCGACAAAAGTTAGCTGAGAACCTAAAAGAACAAAATTTTTTGGAAAGTGTTGAAGACCATATGCACTCCATAGGACACTGCTATCGTTGTCATACCGTAGTGGAGCCTTATGTCTCTACTCAATGGTTTGTTAAAACTAAACCTCTCGCCAAATCTGCGATCGAGGCTGTAAAAAGTCGCCGCATACACATAGTCCCTAAGCTTTGGGAAAATACCTATTTTAACTGGATGGAAAATATCCGAGACTGGTGTATTTCAAGGCAAATCTGGTGGGGCCACCAGATTCCTGCTTGGAACTGCCCAACATGCGAAAAAATTACCGTTGCTCGCGAAACCCCTAAAGTATGCTCTCATTGCCAAGAAGCTGGTCTCGTTCAGGAAACCGATGTTCTTGACACTTGGTTTAGTTCTGCCCTTTGGCCTTTCTCAACATTAGGCTGGCCTGAACAAACTCAAACTCTGAAAAAGTTTTATCCCACGTCGGTTCTTTGTACAGGCTTTGACATACTTTTTTTCTGGGTAGCAAGAATGATTATGATGGGCAATAGGTTCATGGACAATGTCCCTTTTCAAAGTGTCTACATACACGCCCTAATTCGAGATTCTGAAGGGCAAAAAATGAGCAAAACGAAAGGAAATGTCATTAATCCATTAACTATGATGGATAAATATGGCACAGATGCCCTTCGCTTTACATTGGCAGCATTCGCCGCACAAGGTCGAGACATAAAACTTTCAGAAGAACGCATCGAGGGATACCGAAATTTTTGTAATAAACTATGGAATGCTTCTCGTTTTGTGTTGATGAACCTAGATGGCTATGATGGGACTTGTGAATTAGCCTCTAATGAAAAAAGGTCTACAGCGCATCGTTGGATTCTAAGTCGCTTAAATGAAACATGCCGCGACGTTAACAATGCACTAGAAGAGTTTAAATTTAATGACGCAGCTTCTTCCATATACAAATTCATATGGAACGAATACTGTGACTGGTTTTTAGAATTATCGAAATCTCACTTATATGGTGGAGAGGGTAAGAAAGAGACTCAAAATATACTGCTCTATGTGCTGGAAAGTTGCCTCCGCTTATTACATCCATTTATGCCATTCATCACTGAGGAAATTCACAGCAAATTACCTGAAACAAGCTGCAGTATTATGAAAAAATCATTTCCTGAATTCAAAGAAAAAGATGTAGATTTAGATGCTGAAAAAACATTTTCTACTGTCATTAATGTCGTTACTAGCGTGCGTAATATACGCGGGGAAATGAATTTAAATCCGGGTCTAAATCTTGATCTTTTTGTTAGAACTAAACATAATCATGAGACCGAGATATTAAAAAAAAATACTAACTATATCAATAGCTTAGCTCGTGCAAGCCTTATTGAATCTAGCCACACAACAAAAAAACCGAGGGTATCTGCCTCGTCTGTTTGTGAGGAAATGGATATATTTGTCTCTCTCGAAGGAAAGTTAAATTTTGCAGAGGAAAAGAAACGTATCGAAAAAGAGTTGAAAAAAATTGAAAAAGATATCATAGTTTTAGAGAAGAAACTCTCCAATAAGAATTTCATAGATAATGCGCCCCCAGAGGTTATCGAGAAAAATAGTCAGAGAAAACAAGTCATCTCTGAAAAAGAAGCGCGACTAAGAATCCACTTAGAAACTGTTGATCTTGCGCTCTCCTGACAAACGTTAGATAAGCTGGGAAATAACCCAAAGCTATTTGTATTTTATGAAAACCACAAAAAATTCCTTAACACGTGAAGACATTTCCGAAGAAGCTAAGTGGGACCTCAACGGTCTATATTTGCAAGAATCCTTGTGGCATGAAGACTTTAAAAAATTAGAATCAGACCTCACAGGTTACGAATCGTTTAAGGGAACCCTTGCCAGTTCTGCGACAAACATCAAAGCATGCCTCGAATTTGACATCGACATCTCTCGAAGGATAGAAAAACTTTATACTTATGCCCACCTTCGAAATGACGAAGATAAAACTCACTCACAAAATCAGAGCAATTTTGAAAAAATAGTTCATTTGAATACACTTGCAGCGCAGACAAATAGTTTCATCTCATCGGAACTCACGTCCATTTCAGAAGACCAGATGAACCATTTCTTGGAAAATGCAGAATTAAGTTTTTACAAGATTCATTTAGAACGAGTACTAAGATACAGAAAGCATACCCTCTCTGAAAAAGAAGAAAAACTTCTCGCGTCAGCGTCAAAAATAGCGAAAACCGCAAGAGATGCCTTTGAAATGCTAGATAATGCAGATCTTAAATTGGGTACCGTTATAGACGAAAACGAGAACGAAGTAGCTATTACTCAAGGAAACTTTCAAAGCATCATGCAAAACTATGACCGGAGAATTCGTAAAGAAGCTTTTGAAACATTCTATAGCGCATACTCTGACCACCAATATACATATGCATCACTTCTTTCCAGTAATATCAAAAAAGATATTTTCTACGCACGTGAGAAAAATTATTCTTCGGTCAGAGAAAAAGCCCTATTTAGTGAAAATATTCCTATTGAGGTCTACGACAATCTGATTGCAGCGGTTCACGATAATATGGCACCTCTACATAAATATTTTCTCTTACGAAAAAAGATCCTTAAGCTTGATCAAATTCATATCTACGATATGAACGTACCATTAGTGAAGAATATTCATTGGCAAGTCGGATACAACGATTCGGTGACAAAAATTCTCGATTCTCTTAAAATCTTAGGTTCTGACTACACACAAGAGCTAAGAAAAGGACTTACCAAAGATCGTTGGGTGGACCGCTATGAATCAAAAGGAAAACGAAGCGGAGCCTACTCGTCCGGGTGTTATGATTCAAATCCTTTTATCCTAATGAATTACCAAGAAGACAATATCAATAGTATGTATACACTAGCCCATGAAGCAGGGCACTCCATGCACTCCTTTCTCTCAAAAAAAAAACAACCCTACCTTTATGCTGATTACACCATCTTCGTTGCTGAAGTGGCATCTACATTCAACGAAACCCTTCTCACAAAATATCTTTTCTCACAAGACATTGATAAAAGTATGAAAATTTATCTAACTTGTAGAGAAATAGATAATTTAAGAGGGACTCTATACAGGCAAACCATGTTCGCTGAGTTTGAGCACTTAATTTATGCTACTGCGGAAAGTGACCAGCCCATGACGCTAGACGTCTTTAAGGAAATCTATAAGAAACTACTTGAAAAATATTTTGGTAAAGATACTATTCTTGATGACTGCCTATCCCTCGAATGCTTTCGAATCCCACACTTTTACTTTAGCTTTTATGTTTATAAATATGCTACTGGGATATCGGCTGCTTATGCCTTGGCGGAGATGGTTTCAAAGGGAGGCACAACAGAATTAAACGATTATTTGAATTTTCTAAAAGGTGGCGGGTCGAAGTATCCTATAGACCTTCTGAAAGGTGCGGGGGTAGATATGACTTCTTCGGTACCAGTTAGCAACGTTCTTGAAAAGTTTTCTAGCCTGGTAAACCAGCTTGAGGATTTAACCAACTGATTTTTTTATTACTTTCTAAATAGGAATACAATTTTGAAAAGACAAGGGAGTAACCAGAAAACCCAGCGAGGCAACAACCTGAAGCGGGGTAATTCAAATGCATCGAGAAATGGACAAAACCAAAATAACGCAAATAAAAGTTCGAATCGAAATCCTGAACAAGGAAGAAAACCATACGAACCACATCTTTGGGCTTCATCAGCTTCATCCTCAACAACATTAACCTCCCACCTCGCTATGACCAATAAGCGAAATCAAGGTGGAGCAGGAAATACAGTGAGTACCAATGGAGCCGGAAGGTCAAATGGGAAACCAAGGTCTCCGTCTAGCTATAAAAAAAATGGGAGAACCCGAGACGATCCACAGAAACACTTCAATAAAAGGTTTACTAATGATAAACCCAGCTCTACCTACAAAAAACCATCACCCAACGAAATAAAAACAACCACTAACACCTCGGCACAAGGAAATAAAACAGATCTTAAAAAAATTTCTATATCTAAAACAAACACCTTTGGAATAGATCCATTTGAACTTTTTTGTGCCTATCATTTAGGGATCTCATCTCAGAATCAGTATCGCCCATCAAATATCAATGACGTGTCTAACCGGTTTAAAATTGATATTGGCACAACTCGACAAATATTAAAAGAATATGGAATGGACTCGGCTTCTTTGCTTGACCGAGACTTTGATATGGCTCTCGCGCAACTAGACATTCAAGTTGCGCCAGAAGGGATCAACCGAACCGAATTAGGAAGAAGTATTTTCGAGGATTTCTTAGGAGCTCCGATAAAAAAACGAGATTGGAAAAAGATTTTAGAAGACGACAAAAAAGAAAATACTAAAACCTTTGGCTAGAGATAGAGAAAACCAAGCATCGTGCAAAAACCTTAATTAAAGGTCGTCTCTAAGCTCACACGCTTGAAATTTAATCCTTCCCAAACAATCTTATCTTGCAAACGTCTGGCCCGCCTTCCAGAACATTTTAAATCGTTCATCAATATAGAAAATGCAAACCGCTCACCATCCGCAGATTGGAAATAACCTGACAACGCGCTAACAAAATTTAACGTCCCTGTTTTAACTCGCGCCCGTTCTGCACCGTCATATTCTTTCATTCGTTTTAGAACATTACCATCCCTACCCATTACTCCCAAGGCAGAAATAAACTCTGGATAAACTCCAAGATCTTTGTATATATCCTGAAGCACTGATACAATCTGATCTGGGCTCAACTGACTTTCTCTCGACAAACCAGATCCATCTAAAATAGAAAACTCCTCAGCTTTGTATTGTAATGACTGCATATATTCATCCATAGCACGCAAGCCATTTAGAGTAGTACCTGGTTCACCATAAATCTCTGCAGCAATAGTTTTTAAAATCTGCTCAGCAACAAAATTATTACTAAACTTATTTAATCCTCTAAGAATCAGAGAAAGTGGGATCGATTCATGACTGAATAATTCATAAGCACCTTCTGGGACAGAACCTACTCGAACCTTACCCATAACCTCAACCCCAGCTTGGAGAAGATATTCTTTAAAAACTATTGCTGCGTAATGTGTAGGTTGCGTTATATTCAAGTAGTATGTTTCTCGTCTACTGTTCACTGGCATAGTCCCAGAAACAGTGATTACATTATGGTCGCCCCGGTCAACACGGTTTACAATCAATCGGCCGTATTTTGGTTTCGAGGCCGTCCTCGCTCGATTATCCACCCTTATAAACTCTATATCAGGGTCAACCACCACAATCGGCCTGTCGCCTTTTTTTTCTCCTGGAGTAACATGAACAGCAACTGTATTGAAGTTGAACGATAAAGCTCCTAATGGAGCATTATATGCTTCTACACCCGCTTTTTTATTCCAAGTTTTGACACGCCGGTTACTATCAAAAAAAGATGCATCCGCTATAATATTTCCACGAACTTTTTTAAGAGGGCTGTTCTTTAACTCGTTTGCCAAAAGCCACATCTGTTCACTAACAAGATTCGGGTCACCAAACCCTTTGATGTATATATCACCTTCAAGGATTTTCCCGACTATCGGCAGAGTCGCATACAAAGCGGTTTTGAATCGATAGTTCGCCCCCAATCGTTTCAAAGCCACAGCGGTTGTCAAAAGCTTTAGATTCGAAGCTGGCGAAAATAATCGATCACTATAAACAGAGTACAAGGTTTTATCTCTTTCAAGAGAATGAATTTTTACTCCAAAGTTTTTTTTCCGCAAACAAGAATTAAGTAAAATGGCCTCTACCTTTTTGACAAAAATAGATTCGGGCGACTCTGTTATTTGCGCATGGCTCTTCTCAGACAGCAATAAAAAAACCGGAAAAAAAACAATGATTAATATTATTTTTATATTAATAACTAATTTTTTCATCAAAAAATACTAACTTCTAATTTAAAGAAATTAAAACTTCAGTTCTTTTTTCAACCAAAGCAATTATCCCGTTACCCATAGTTAGGACTTAATTTAAATACTCAAAAATAGTTTTAAATATCATATTTTTCGCAAACGCCTGTCGAAACTAAAAGATAAAGGTCTGGTTCTATAAAAATATGGAATTTTTTATGGTAAGTATCTATTTTTTGGACTTACTTTAGCTTGAATACGAAAAAAGATTTTAACATCTACTCAAAGCAAAACCTTGAA
>JABGTQ010000331.1 GCA_018647025.1 Nitrospina sp.
ATTACTGTGTTTTAATCTAAACTGACATGTCATAAAATAAAAAAATCAATATGTCATTTGAAAATATTTTAGGTCAGGATCGCCCCAAACAAACGCTTAATAAAGCTCTGAGAAGCGGTAGAATTCCCAACGCATATCTTTTTCACGGCCAGAAAAGCGTAGGAAAGAAATTCACTGCTATTGAGGTCGGCAAAGCTTTAAACTGCAAAACACTTGGCCCAGTGAATAGTTGTGACAAGTGTGCATCCTGTATAAAAATTGAAAAGCGTATCCACCCAGATTTATTTATAATTGAACCTAAAAAAAGCTCGCCCACTTCGAGGGAAGCCATCCTAAAAATAGACGAGGTCCGTGAACTGCAAAAAAAACTGCTTTACCTCCCTTACGAAGGAAAAACTAAAGTGGCTATTATTAATAACGCGGAGTGCATGAATCCTCAAGCAGCCAACTCGTTTTTAAAAACCCTTGAAGAACCACCCTCTAAAACTCTTATTATTCTTATTGCATCAAACCTCTATCAATTGTTACCGACTGTTGTCTCACGTTGTCAGGGAATAAGATTTCACCCTTTACCCACCCAAGCTATAAAAACAATCATTCGTAATCATTTAGAAAGTGAAGGTAGCGAAACTCAACCAGAAGAAATTGAACTTCGGTCGCGACGTTCTATGGGACAAGTTGTCTGCGCTCTCGGAACAGACCTATTAGAGATTTTAAACGAAAGAGAGGAGTTGATTCAACTGGTAAGTCTAGTTTCATTTAAACGAATGGATCAAGTCTTTCTGTGGACTAAAGCCAAGTCAAAGCAAACAGAACACATACAATTGATTCTCGACGAGTTAACGCGTATCTTACGAGATACAGTTTTAATTAAGATAGATCCAGAAACCAGTGCCGTTTTCAACACAGACTTAACTAAACAGCTGAAAAAATTATCTCTGCAAAAATCAACACCAGCACTTCTTAAAATGTTTGAAACGGTCCAAGTCACCAAGGTTGCCATAAAGTTGAATGCTAACTCCCAACTTGCTCTAGAAAACATGCTAATCAGCTTTTGCGAAGCTGCTTAATAAACAGAAAAACCTAGAATGATTGACTCAATGAAAGAAGACTTAACTCTTCCGAAAAAACATTCAAAAAAAACCAAGTTCCTTATCGGGGTAAGGATTGAAAACTTTTCCAAGTCAATACTTCATGACCCAGGAAAACAAAATTTTCGAGTAGGGACACAAGTAATAGTAGAAAGTAACAATGGTGTGCAAATGGGCATTATTGCCTCTAACAAAATTCCAAATATAATAACAGCTCAGGAAAAAGTCCCTAAAATCCTTAGAGTATTAAACGCAAATGATCTACAGGCGCAAAAAAGGCAGAAGCAAACAGAGCAATCTGCCAAGGAACTATGCCAGCAATTAATTAATAAATTTAACATAAAGATGGATTTGAGCTGGGTGAATCACTACCCAAAAGAGAAAAAAATAGTCTTCTTCTTTACTGCTGAAGGAAGAGTCGACTTTCGGCAACTCATCAAGGAGCTTGTTTTAAAATTGAAACAACGAATTGAAATGAGACAAATGGGCATAAGAGATACTGCAAGTGAAATAGGAGGTTACGGCGTCTGCGGTGAGACGCTATGTTGTTCAACTTTCCTTAAAGAATTTACTCCGGTAACAATTCGAATGGCTAAAGACCAAGGACTTGCCCTCAATCCAAGTAAAATTTCAGGAGCATGTGGACGACTCATGTGTTGCCTTCAATATGAACACCAAACCTACAAGGAACTCTCACAAACCATGCCAAAGTCAGAGAGCATCATTCAAACTCCAGAAGGTAAAGGCAAGGTGATTCAAAACAATATTATTCAGCAAACAGTAGTTGTTAGACTTGAAGATGAAAGCATTATTACTTTTTCAATAGAAGAGCTTTCCCCGTGATAAAACAACATTGAAATTCACAAACTATTTAACTTGTCAAAAAATCAAAAAAAAATTTACTAAAGCCACTAATAACTAGATTAAGACCATCTAAAAAACTTTCGCCTAAAAATCATACACGACAACCAGCTTCTCGAACGTGAAAATACCTAAAAAAAAATTTTACATAACGACTCCCATTTACT
Source organism: Nitrospina sp. (assembly GCA_018647025.1). GTDB lineage: Bacteria > Nitrospinota > Nitrospinia > Nitrospinales > VA-1 > Nitromaritima. The sequence goes on from JABGTQ010000331.1 coordinate 2,120, forward strand.
ATGTGAACGATGTACCACATATTGGACATGCTTACACAACAATTGCCGCTGATGTAACCGCCCGTTATAAAAGGTTGAACAACTACAAGGTCTTTTTTCTCACTGGCACTGATGAGCATGGACAAAAAGTCCTTCAAGCAGCACGGGAGCTTGGAATAGAACCACAAGACCACGTTGACAAACTTCATAATCGATTCAAAGAACTTTGGGCTCGACTCAACATCTCTAATGATGATTTCATTCGCACTACTGAGAAGCGGCACCAAACTCTTGTAACTCACATTCTACAAAAACTCTATGATCGTAAAGAAATTTATAAAGATAGCTATGAAGGCTGGTATTGCACACCAGATGAAAGGTTCTGGACAGAAAAAGATCTCGTAAATGGTAATTGCCCTGATTGCAACCGCAAGGTAGAAAAGATTCAGGAACATAATTATTTTTTCAAGATGGGTCAACATCAAGACTGGCTTAAAAAATATATCAAATCAAATAATAAGTTTATACAGCCTGCATCACGACGCAATGAAGTTCTTGGTTTTCTCGAAAAACCCCTTAGCGATCTATGCATCTCAAGACCTAAGGAAAGGCTTCCCTGGGGAATTCCTCTCCCGTTTGATGAAAGCTATGTTACTTATGTCTGGTTTGATGCCCTCATCAATTATATTTCAGTACATGGCACGTTGGAGAAAATAGAATCTAGTGGCTTCTGGCCGGTTAATCACCACTTGCTAGGAAAAGATATCCTCACAACACACGCTGTTTACTGGTCGACCATACTCAAGGCAATTGGGCTCGACCCTCCCCTCAATCTTTTTGCGCATGGTTGGTGGACAATAAATGGCCAAAAAATGTCTAAATCTGTTGGCAATACAGTAGAACCAAATATACTCGTGGATCAGTTTGGCGTTGATGCCATCCGTTATTTTCTTCTTCGCGAAGTACCCTTTGGGTTGGATGGTGATTTTTCGCACAAAGCATTGATTGGCCGTATAAATAGTGATTTAGCTAATAACCTTGGGAACCTTCTTAACAGAACAATGAGTATGATCAAACGCTACCATGATCAAATTATACCGGAACCAAACTCACGTGCTGAAGATGCCGATCTTAAAAATGAATTTAAACTGGGAATTGAAACTGTGCAAAAACTATATGGCGATTTGGCTTACCATAAAATTCTTGAGCGTATATGGCTTTTAGTAGACACAACAAATAAATACATCGACACGAATAGCCCTTGGAACCTTATAAAGTCAGAAAGCGGCAAACAAAGGCTCGCAACTGTAATGTACAATACAGCAGAGTGTATTCGCTCGATTTCCATCCTTATCTATCCCTTCATGCCAAAAAGTGCAGAAACGATAATGGAGCAACTAGGCATTGAAACATCGATAGAAGAGCAAGGAATGGAATCTCTCAAGACCTGGGGATGGATTAAATCAGGGAGGAATATCCAACCGGGTTTACAATTATTTCCTCGAATAGAAGACAAAGATGTAGAAAAAATTCTTAAATCAGTTGAATCGCTTAACAATAAGGATCAAAAGCCACCTATGCTGATAGAAACAGAAGGAATATGTGATCAAATACTCATAGATGAATTTATGAAAGTTGATCTACGTACAGGAAAAATAATTGAGGCTGAAAAGATAAAAAAATCAAAAAAACTTCTCAAACTAAAGGTAGATATTGGGACCGAAATACGACAAGTTGTTGCAGGGATAGCAGAGTGTTACGAACCAGATCAATTGATTAATCGAACAGTCATCTTAGTTGCTAATCTAAAACCAGTAAAATTAATGGGGATAGAGTCGCAAGGGATGCTACTCGCAGCTAATAACAATGGCCAAATCGTACTAGCAGGGTTCGATCCAATACCAAATCAAGGAATTAGAGTACGGTGATTATAGACACACATGCACACATAGATATGGATGCCTTTGATGATGACCGCTCTGAGGTTATTCAAAATGCTAAAAACAATGGCGTTGATTACATTCTCAATGTTGGATGCGATATCGAAAGTAGTTTGCGTTCAATAGAACTTGCTGAGCGTTATGACTTCATATACGCAACAGCAGGAATACACCCACATGATGTAAAAAAAATAGATGATCAAACCTACAGTCAACTCAAGCAACTTCTCTCTCACCCCAAAATGATCGCCCTTGGTGAAATTGGCCTCGATTTTTACAAAAACTATTCCCCTCCCGACCAACAGAAAGAACATCTCCGTAAACAAATAGAACTTTCACGTCAACTGCAAAAACCAATTATTATTCACTGTCGCGATGCTAACGAAGAGATGACCTCTATTTTATCTGATTATTTTCCCAAGGACCCTTCCGCCCGATCAGGGATTTTTCATTGTTTTTCAGGAGACCAAGAACTGGCAGATCGTGCGCTTGAGATGGGTTTTTATATCTCATTTTCCGGGTCAGTTACTTTTAAAAAATCTGATGAACTACGGGCGATTGCCAAGACTATCCCCGCAGACAGATTATTTGTTGAAACCGACTGCCCATTTCTTACCCCTACACCGAATCGTGGCAAGAGAAACGAGCCCTCTTTTGTCATACACACTGCAAAATTAATTGCTGATGTTCGTGGTCTAAACATTAATGATATTCAGCGTAGCACCTCGCTTAATTTCTTTGAGTTATTTGGAATCGGCAAAGAAGCTAAAACAGGAACTGTCTCATACCAGATACGTAACTCGTTATATCTAAATCTAACAACACGATGCACCGCCGATTGCTCATTTTGCACTCGACTGACCCGACCGGTAGTACAAGGCTACAACCTAAAACTCGACCGCGAGCCGACTACCGAGGAAGTGTGGCACTCTATCGATGACTGCAAAAAATATGATGAGATAGTTTTTTGTGGATATGGCGAACCCACTTTGAGGCTAGATACCATTAAAGAAGTCTCCAAAAAAATTAAAGAAGCAGGAGGAAAAGTTCGCTTAAACACTAATGGACACGGTAATGTTATTAACAAGCGGAATATACTTCCTGAACTCAAAGGATTAGTTGACTCAATATCTATTAGTCTTAACGCAGATACGGCAGAAGCGTATGATCGAATCGTCCGCCCTCTTCCTGGCCTACGTAATGAAATATATGATAAAGTTAAGGAGTTTATTGAAGAGGCTAAGAAGTATATTCCAGAGGTACAAGCAACTATAGTGACCCACCAAGAAGGAGTCGATGAAGAAAAGTGTGAAGAGATATCTAAAAATGATTTTGATGTCAAATATAGACCAAGGAGATATAATATAACAGGATAGTTCGTCTTAGGAATAGTCAAACTCAGCAAGTGGTAACATCAGACAATAGCAAAGAATTAATTTAAAATTTTTACCAATATTTTTTCTTTATATATATGAATTGGATTTCAACAGGGGCAATCTTTAGCGGGTTTAGTGTGTTACTCGGTGCAATGGGAGCTCATAGCCTAAAAAATATTCTAACTGAAAAAAATCTTAGCGCATTTCAAACAGCCAATGAGTATATGGGTTACCATGGGCTAGCCCTGATATTTGTAGGGATTGTTTCTTTGCAATTTAAAGATAATGGTGCAAAAGCACTTAAGAAAGTTGGTATTCTTTTTACTGCTGGAATATTTATGTTCTCGGGTAGTATTTACATCCTTATTTCTGATGGACCTCGCTTCTTTGGTCCAGTAACTCCTTTAGGTGGGCTTTGTTTTATATTGGGCTGGTTTATCTTTGCTGGAGTTACTATTAAATTTTTTAAAAATACCCCTTCTTAGATATTCCCTCAAAAGCTAATTCTCAAACTTCTACAAAATGGATCTTTGCTAGTCGAGACCTAAAAAACTCTCTTAGAATTCTTCATCTTCTGGAAAGAGTTGAGTTGTTTCTTGTTTTAAAATAAGACCGTAAAAAAATAGCTCCTATCAAAAAAAAGATTGCACCCAGTGCTGGAATTATAGCCGTTCGTTCTTGAATAGATCGAAAATCAACTTCGCCGCTAATATCTCCAGTATAATGATTCAACATTTCGCCATATTCCACCAAAAGGTGAACAGGATATATAATAGCAGGGCTTCCGTTCTTACGTTTAACAACTACCTTTATGTTTTTCTCTTGACCACCACGAATCGTGGTCCCCATCATTTGCGCCAACTTGTCTGTCACAAGTCCGGGAGGTAATACGAGCATTAATCTAATATTCTTAAATGAATTAGAATTATTTTTCAGAAAAATATCCAACAATGACTCATCATCATTTAAGGTCGTAATGATTTTTCCTTCAATCGCAGACTCCACCTGCTCACGAAAGTAAAATGAGTCCGTATGAATATGCGTATAAGGTTGATTATGCAGATCTGTTTTATATTGGGTCATGATAACAAGAGGGTATCGCCCAGCCCTTAAGACTGAAGGATGATCGTCATTTTCAAGCAAAACCTTTTGCCCTGGCTCAAGCTGGACGACCTTAGACATCATAGCCATAGTGTGATGGAAGTGTACCATTGGTTGAACTCCATAAAGAGCCCTCTGACCATTATTTTTTAAAGTTAAATAAATTCGAACCTTGCCTTCTTCTGTAACCAAAGTATTAGTGGTAACAGCAAGATGTTGACTATCCGCCAAAGCCAAAGGGATAAAGTTAAACATAAATAACCAAAAAAAAGCCGCCATTTTCATATCATCAGCACCAATGAAAAGTAATCTAGAATTATTGTTACGCTTTCCTATTTCATAATAAGGAAAAACTGTTAACATTAAAATATAAAAACTATGCTGG